>JACMQP010000353.1 GCA_014376915.1 Ramlibacter sp. | reverse complement strand
TGGAGCAGATGAACCGCACCATGCGGCAGGTCGAGGAAGGCCAGAGCGCGGCCCGCGTCGGGCCGGTGGAAGCGCGCGACGAGATCGGCGCGCTGGCGACCCATCTCGACCAGCTGCTGGACGTGATCGACGAGAAGACCGGCAGCCTGCAGCGCTGGGGCGAGGAACTGGATCGCAAGGTGGCGGAGCGCACGCGCGAGCTGGCCACCAGCACCGAGTCGCTGCAGCAGACCCAGCAGCAGTTGGTGAAGTCGGAAAAACTGGCCGCGATCGGGCAGCTCACCGCCAGCATCGCGCACGAGATCAACAACCCGATCGCCGTGATCCAGGGCAACCTGGACCTGATGCGCGAAATGCTGGGCGCGCACGCGGCGCCCGTCGCCGCCGAAATCAAGTTGCTGGACGAGCAGGTCGAGCGGATGCGCCTGATCGTCACGCAGCTGCTGCAATACGCGCGGCCCACCGAGTACGCCGGCTATGTGGAAGCGCTGGACAGCGGCCGCGTGCTGGAGGATTCGCTGGTGCTGGTCGGCCACTTGCTGGCCCGCACCCGGATCGAAGTCGGGCGGCGATTCCTGGCCACGGCGCGCGTGGGCTGCAACCGCCAGGAACTGCAGCAGGTGGTCATCAACCTGTTGGTGAACGCGATCCATGCCATGCCGCAGGGCGGTGTGCTGACGCTGGCGACGCGCGATACGCAGCGCGCGGATGGCCGCAGCGGCGTCGTCATCGACGTCGGTGACAGTGGGCCGGGGTTGCCGGCCCACGTGCTGGAGCGGCTGTTCCGGCCTTTCTTCACCACCAAGAGCGACGGCACCGGACTGGGCCTGTGGATCAGCCTGGGGCTGGTGGAGCGCTACGGTGGCAGCATCGAGGCGCACAACGCGCCGGCCGGCGGCGCCGTCTTCAGCGTGACGCTCTGGACCGAACCGCAAATGCCCGCCGCCGCGGCGGCTGCCTAGTCCAGCATGTCGAAGCCCTGGGCCTCGACGCCCAGGAAAGCCCGGGTGAAAGCCGCGACCACGGCATAGAACTTCGCCTTCGGATGCGCAATGATGGTGTCGCAGAGTTGCGTGGCCCACGGCTGCACATGGGTGGCGAAGAATTCCGCCTGCCGCGTCAGGTTGGCCACCGCCACGTCGTCGCCGGCGATCAGGTAACGCATCACTTCACCCAGGTACGCGAAGTGATCCTCGGTGTCGGACATGGTTTCGTCGCGCGTCAGGCCCAGCACCGCCAGGTCGGAACGCAGCTTCACCAGCGGCCGCTCGTTGAGGAAGCCGCTCAGGTAATGCGAGCCGAACAGGTAGATCTCGGGCTTGCCGACGCCACCGAACAACGCGTCGTATTCGCGGGCGATGGCCGCGTCGTCGAGCGCCCTGGCGCTGGCCACGACGGCGCGCCACGGCTCCTCGAGAAAACCGCCGGCCGCCGGTGCGTCGGTCGGGGCGACCCGCAGCGCGGCCAGCAAGTCGGGCGTCGGCGCGGAATAAAAGAGTTGCGCCAGCAGGCCGTAGATTTCGGCGCGGGCAGTTTCCTCGTCGAGGGCGGAGGATTGGGGGATCGCTGAAGTGATGGGGTCAGAGCCCAATTCGTTCACCATGTCTGGTCACCATTGAAAAATGTGTCCCGAATCGGGATCTGACCCCAAGTCTCATAAATCACTAATTTTCGCTTCGTTTTTCGCCGAGTAGATGTCGATGACACGGCAGTCGCTGCACATCTTCAGCCGCTCCAGCGCCGCGCCCTGGAACATCGAATGGCCGGCCAGCTTGCCCAGCATCGACTCGATCGCCTTGAGCGTGCCGAACGGCTTGCCGCAGCGGATGCAGCCATAGGGCTGGCTCTCGTTCAGGACGCGCGCTTCCTTGCGCGCGGGCGTGAGCAGCAGCCGCGGCTGCAGCGTGATGGCGTCTTCCGGGCAGGTGCTCGCGCACAGGCCGCATTGCACGCAGTTCTTCTCGATGAAGCGCAGCTGTGGCTGCAGCGGGTTGTCCTGCAGCGCACTGGCCGGGCACGCGCTGACGCACGACAGGCACAGCGTGCATTTATCCTTGTCGACGATGACATTGCCGAACGGCGAGCCCGCTGCCGGCAGCTCGATCGCCTCCGGCCGCAGCGTCGCCTGTTCGATCAGGTGGTCGAGCGCCATTTCCAGCGTGCTGCGCTTTTCCTGCGCCACGGCGAAGCGGGCCGCCACCTGCGGGCCGGCCTGGCGCGTTTGCGCCAGCGCCTGCAGCGACGCGTCGAGTTCGGTCGGATGGTTCGCCCACAGCAGCTGAAAGTGGCTGCCGCTGTAGCCGAGGCCGTTCAGGATCGCCTGGGCGACTGCCATCTGGGCCTTGAGTCCGTCGATGTACTGCAGCGCCTCTTCGTCGGTCGTCAGCACCGCCACCTGGCTGGCCCCGAACGCGATCGCCGACAGCCACAGGTCGACGCCGGTGCTGGCCGTGTGCCAGAGCGGCACCGGAATCACGTTGGCGGGCACGCCGGCCGCCACCTTCAGCTGCGCCGCGCGCCCCAGTTCCTCGACCAGCGCCAGGCCCCTGGTCTGGCTATGGAGCAGCAGCACTGCGTCCTTGCCGCCGGCAGCTGCGTAGGTGGACAGCAGGGTGCGGAACTTGACACCCTGCTCGCTCGCACGCGGATAGGCATAGGTGATCGCCCCGGTCGGACACACTGTGGTGCATGCGCCGCAGCCGACGCACAGGTTCGGATTGACCTTGATCTGCTGACGCGATTTCTCGCTGCTGATCGCTTCGGCCGAACAGATCTCGATGCAGGCGTTGCAGCCCACCTGCTCGTTGCGGCTGTGGGCGCACAGCTTTTGCTTGTAGACGAAGAATTTCGGCTTCTCGAACTCGCCGACCAGCTCGCGCAGCTTCAGCAGCGTCTGCAGGTCGCGACCGTCCCAGCGGAAGTAGCCTTGCGGCAGCGCGTGCCGCAGGAAGGCCGACGTGGCCCGCAGGTCCAGCACCAGATCGAATTGTTCGATGTAGGCCTGCACCGGGCGGCCGAAGTCGATCGCGCCCGCCACCTGGCAGGCCTGCACGCAGGCCCGGTGGTCGGTGCAGCTTTCGAGCTTGACCTGGTAGTCCAGGCCGATCGCGCCCTCGGGACAGGCGGCGACGCAGGCATTGCAGCGGGTGCACAGGTCGAGATCGATCGGATTGCCCTGCGAGAATTTCAGCTCGAATGCGCCGAGCCAGCCGGTGAGGCCGTCGATCGTGCCCGCCAGCACCGGCCAGCGCCGCTCCTGCGTGCCGGCGCCACCTTGGGCGAACAGGGTGACATCGAGCACGTCTTCCAGCATGGCTGCGGCTCGCTCGGCTTCTTCCAGCGCGCCGATCACCAGCACCCGGCCGCCGCTCTTGTAAGTGACGGTTGGCACCGGCTCGGCTTCGGGCAGGTGGGCCGCGGCCAGCAGCGCGGCCAGCTTGGGCATGGCCTTGCCAGCGTCGCGGCTCCAGCCGCCGGTCTCGCGGATGTTGACGAAGCGGATCGGCGACACCGCGCCTTCGGTCTGCTGCGCCAGTTCGGAGAACAGGCGCTTCTCCTGGGTGCAGGCGACGACGACTTCCTCGCCCGTCTTGATCGCCTGCTGGAAAGCGCCGGCCTCGCGCCGGCACAGAGTGGAATGGAGCGTCAGCTCCTCATGCAGTGCTGTCCCCAGGATCCTTTCCTGCAGGGGCATCGTCTTGTTGCAATCGCAAATCAGGGTCGTCATTGGGTGAGGCGGAGAGTACAGCGGGCGCCGCCGTCGACTTTGCCACGGTTTGGTTTGTGGGGTTATCGGCAACTTCCCTCGCGGCCCGGGCTGCTGCTTCTGCTTCCTGCTTTTCCTCCTCGTCGAACAGGCCGAGAAACTTGGCGCTGGCCAGCTTGCGCAGCATGTCCCTGGGGATCGGGTCTGGCTGGGAGTAATCGTCGATGTAGGTGTCGAGCCGGTCCATCACGTTGAAGTGCGGATCGCTGAACAGCTTCTTCATCGCCACGTTCTTCACCTCGGGCGCGACGCCGCGGGCCGCGAAGGGACGGAAGTCGGATTCGGTGGTAAGGGCATGCGCGTCGTCGAGGGTGAGCGGCGCCGGAGTGTCCGCCATTTGCAGGCCGTCATCCTGTCGCAGGCCGGGACCCGGAACGGTCGCGGCAGCGGGCTGCATCGCGGCCTGCGCCGGAATAACAACTTCGGATGGCACGACGGCCTGCGCCGGCTCCGCATCCAGCGGCTTGCCTTCCCGGACGTCGAGCTTGCGCTTCGACCAGCGGCCAAGGAATCCGTCAGCCATTGCCTTCGCCCCCGAATTTCTTCACGGTGGTCACCGTCGCGGGATTGCCGAAGCGATCCTCCAGCCGCTTGAAGCTCTCGGGCCGCTTGCGCTTCTTGGGCTCGATCACGTAGTGTTCCTCAACGAACGCGCGCATCCACTCGACCACCTCCGGTGGAGCGGGCACCTGCTCCACGGTTTCCTGCGCGTCGAGCCAGCGGCCGGCGTCGTGGTAGCTCAGAGACACCATGGTCGGCCGGGCCAGCGGTTCGGCGGCGATGGTCGGCGCCTCCTCCATCCGCCACAGCACGAACCAGCCGGGCGCCGGCGTCGTCGCGTTCAGGTAATAGCCTTCGGCGTCGTCGCGAAACAGTTCGACCCGGAAACCGGGGTGGAGCCAGACCTCCTCCCGCCCGGTCGTGTGCAGCAGCCGCGGCTCGGTGCCGAAGCCCGGCTCCTGCGCGAGCACTTCGGCCAGGATCCAGCGCCAGGTCTGCCAGGGGTTGTCGATCCGTTCCCGGCGCATGACGACGGCGACTTCGATGCCCGGGCGCGCACTGCTGCCGGCAGACCTCTCGGGGGATTCGACACCGGCGGGATCGGGAGACATGGAAGATTGGGGGCGTGGCAGGCCAAAATGCTGACAACCCGATTCTGGCTGGTTTGCAGGCGGCTTTTCAGCCAGGCCGGACAAAGCCCACCCGCCGTCATTGACGTTGCGGGCGGCGGCCCGGCCGAAGGCGCTAAATCTGTTTTTGCGCCCCGGTCGTATTGGATGGAACGAAACCAGCGGCGCCCGCCTCTCGTCCATTCAACATCCATCATTCAAAGGACCCCCATGAACGAACCGAACAACGACCGCCGCGACTTTCTCAAACTGGCCGCCGCCATCCCCGTGACGGCCGCCGGTTCGTGGGCCATGGCCCAGGCGCCCGCAGCAGCGCCCGCTGTCGCGACGTCCGGCGACATCGCACCGCAGGATCGGGTTTTCATCACCAATGAAGATTCCAACACCATCAGCGTGCTCAACCCGGCCAGCAACACGGTCGACACCACGATCAACCTGACCAGCTTCGATGAAGACGCCCGGCCGCCATTTCGCTATGTCACCGGCGGCGTGATGCCGGCCCATGCGGCGATGATCCACAAGCCGCTGTACCACGGCTGCATCGACGCCCACGGCGCGGTGCCCAACCCGGACGGCACGTTGCTGGCCACCTCGGGCCGCGGCAGCAGCAACATCTACCTGATCGACGCGGTCAACCGCAAGGTGCTGGGCAACCTGCCCAATCCGCAGGCCGGTCCGACCACCAGCCCGGAGCGGCTGTCCAGCGGCATCCTGCTGGGGCGCGAGCCGCACGAGCCGACCTTCACCCGCAACGGCCGCGAACTCTGGGTCACGCTGCGCGGCGAAGACCGGATCGCGATCCTGGACGTGGAACTGGCCCGCAAGCAGGTCACTGGTGCGCCGTCCAATGCCGTGCTGCGCTACCTCCCCACGCTCAACGGCCCGGCCCAGGTCTGGTTTTCCAAGGACGGGGCGCTGGCATTCGTCATCAGCCAGAAGGTGGCGCAGCTCGAGATCTTCAAGGTCAACCCCGACGCGCGCGGCAATTCGCGGCCCGAGCGCCTGCGCGTGGTCGACATCAGCATGCACGACAAGCCCGCCTTCACACCGTTCCAGAAGCTGTCGCCGGACGGCAGCCAGATGTGGCTGTCGCACAAGCTGGCCGACGCGGTGTCCATCGTCTCGGTGCGCGACCCGGGTCAGGTTCTGGCGACGATTGCGCTGGGCGAGATGGCGCGGCCCAACCACCTGGAGTTCGTCGACAACGCGCGCGGCCAGGTTACTTACATGAGCCTGGCGCGGGTCGACGATGGCGGCCCGAACGGCGTGGCGTCGAGCCGGCTCGCGATCATCGACCGCTCGGTGCCGCCGGCGCAGCAGAAGGTCGTGGGCATGGTCTACACCGGTGGCCGCGAGGCGCAC
>JACMQP010000352.1 GCA_014376915.1 Ramlibacter sp. | reverse complement strand
CGCGGCCGAGTGCATGATCCACCTGAATAGGCGCTCCGGCTATTTCCGGGGTCCGGCGGCGCCTGAAGATCACGCGTAAGTTCTTGTTGCCGAGCCCCAGCGCTCGCGTCACCGTGGAACAATGAAACGTGCTCATTCCAGACCTGCTCGATCAACTGTGCCTCCACACCATCCGCTTCTTGTCGTTGGATGCGGTGCAGCAGGCCGACAGCAGACATCCTGGCATGTCGCTGGGGGCCAGGCCGATGGCCCACGCGGTGCGGGGCCGCCAGTTCAAGTGCAATCCGCGCAAACCCGACCGCAACCGCGACCGATGCGGCGCTGCGGCGCCTCGGCGCCGGCCGACATCGTGCTCGGGGAACACGGCTTTGCGGTCAAGAACGTGTTCCTTCGCGCGCGTTCTGCTGTCCCGGTTGCGGGCCGCCCATGGCCAATGAATTCAAGGTCGGGGACCATGTGCGATGGAACTCCGAGGCGGGGCACGTGACCGGTCGCATCATCGAGATTCATACGCGCGACACTGTCTACAAGGGCCACACGCACCGCTGCAGTACCCAGGACCCCCAATACGAGATCAAGAGCGACAAGACCGACCACATCGCCCTGCACAAGGGCGCGGTGCTGCATCGAATCGATTGAGTCATGGAATCCGAGGCAATCAGTCCCCAGGTCGAGACAATCTGGACAATCGGCCACTCGACGCGCAGCCTGCAGGAGTTTCTCGACCTGCTCGCCGCCTATCGGATCGAGACAGTGGCAGACGTGCGGCGGTTTCCCGGTTCGCATCGCCATCCCCACTTCGCGCGGGACGCACTGGCCCAGACGCTGCCCGCGTCCGGCACCACCTATGCGTGGCTGCCCAAACTCGGTGGCCGGCGCCGGGCGCAACCGGATTCGCCGAACACGGGCTGGCGCAACGCGTCGTTTCGCGGCTATGCGGATCATCTGTCCAGTGATGAATTTGCCGAAGGTCTGGCCGAGTTGCTGGCTCTGGCGGCACTTCGGCGCACCGCGCTGATGTGCTCCGAAGTGCTTTGGTGGCGCTGCCATCGCTCTCTGATTGCCGACGTGTTGCGCCAGCGAGGCATTGAAGTGATCCACATCACAGATGCTGGCCACAGCACGGTGCATCCGTACACCTCGCCGGCCAGGATCGTGAATGGCCGATTGAGCTACGAAGCCAGCGACTGACCCATTTGCGCCGCAGCCGGAAACGTCGACCCACCGACCTCGCCGAACCAACGCCCGACCTCGCTTGCCGAAGTTGACCTGCCCGGCTACCGGCTGGGCAACCACATTGCATCGAATCACCTCCAGCTAAACGGGCGGAGGCTGGTTTTGTGCGGCAGCCCTGATGAACCCGTACTCGCGGCGCATCGTGGGCTGGTCCATGCAATGCATTGCTGATGGCGCTGTGGCAGTGAGGCAAACCCAGACTGCGGTCAGGTCGGCCCTGACGCGACCGAACCGGACTATGCGCCGCAGGTCTTTTTGTGAGCGGCATGCGCGCCCTTGGCCTTGGCGTCTGCCTCGGCCATGTATTCACCTTTCTTGGTCTTGCCGTAGTACTGATCACCCTCGCAGTGATAGACCTTCGAAGATTCGTTGACCCAGACCTTGCCGGCGCCGCCACCTGGTGCTGCTGCCATTTTGGAAGGGTCCTGGACGGCAGGTGTCTTCGACGCGTTACCGGTGTTGGGCGCAACGTTGGTGCTGCTCACCTTTGCTGACTGGGTTTCCACAGCAGGCGCGGCACTTCCGGCCTTCGCCTCCGTCTTCCCGTACCAAGTCTTGATTCCCTTATGCCCTGAGCACGCGCCCGACTTCGCCTCCGGTGCAGCGAAGCTGCCGTCCTTGCATTCGACTGTCGTGCCAGCCGGCGCCCCTGCAGGCAAGGCCTGGGCTTGAGCTGTGAACATTGCCAAGCTCGATGCTGCGGCAAGCAGTGCCTTGAGAGAAATGTGCATTTAAATTCCCGATTCAGTTTGATTGGACTGCAAGCATAAACGGACACGTGCACGCGGTCGTCTGCCAATGGACGAGCTACGGAGGCGGAGGAGAGTGGTCGGCGCCAAAGGCGAAGGTTGGCTTGGCGTCTGGATTCCTGATCGGGCGAAGCGTTGTGATGGAGGACAGAAAGCTGTATATTTATCCAGCATCATGACCTTGGAGAGCTGGATGAACAAGCCTTACACCGTGGCGTTGGACGACGCAGGATCCGTCCCGAGCGCGCAGCGCATCTCCGCAGAGGTGCGCTTCATCACGGCCCTGGAGAAGGCGCTTGGCACAGCGGAGGACGTGGTCCGCGTGTACCGTGCCTGGGTTGATGCCGCCGAGAACCAGGCGAGCGACGTCGATGCCGCGAGTGCCCAGCTGGCGATGCGCTGGCCGCGAGCGTTCGACACGGCGCGACAGGCAGGAATGCGTGAGATTGGCGAGCTGCCGGAAGCCCATTTCACGGTCCGGTTGGATCGTGTCCAGACGCTTTGATGCGCCTTTTGCCGCGAGCCGCTGGTGGATCAGGGCGTGGAGGGTGTGACGCTCTAGATCCGACGCCGGCGCTCCGGGGGCGGCACGACGCGCACCGCTCAGGCCACGCATCCACCCTGATCCGGACTCGCTCCTTGATCACGCAGAACCCTGCCATGCCTTTGACGAGATCGATTGCCTGAATTCCAGTCAGGGCG
>JACMQP010000351.1 GCA_014376915.1 Ramlibacter sp. | reverse complement strand
GCCGTTCATGGCCGAAGCGGCGCTGGAAGTCGGCCTGGTCAACCGCGTGGTGCCGCCCATGGAAGCCAACGGCGTCGCCCGAGCCGTGGCGCGCAAACTGGCGGTCAAGCCACCTTCGTCGCTGGCCGAAACCAAGCGACTGATGAAGAAAAACACGCAGCCGGCGGTGCTGCAGCAGATGGCCGACGAGGGCGCCAGCTTCGCCCGCATGCTGGGCGAGCCGGCGGCGAAGGAAGCGTTCGGTGCCTTCATGGACAGGCGCAAGCCGGATTTCTCGAAGCTCTGAGCGTACCTGCGTCGCAGCTCTGTAGGACATGGCGCCTTCGTGGGCGTTATCTTGTCTGACATACACGATTGTTGAGTCGACGTAAGCTGACACATTGCAGGAAAAAGGCCGGGCGTCCCGGTCTCCCCCGCGATCTCGATGTTTCGGGGGACCCCATGTCGCCACAATTTTTCGTCCCGTTCGCGCTGCTGGCACTGGTCCAGGCAGCGACCGCCCAGCAACCCCCTAGCGCCGGCGGGCAGATGCAGCAGATTCCGCCCACGCCGGTCGCACCGCGGGCGGCGCCGCAGATCAGCATCCAGCCGCAGGCCGCGCCGGCGACCGAAGCCTCCGATGCGGTGAAGATCACCGTTCGAGCCCTCCGGGTGGCGGGTGCGCAGGTGTATTCCGAGCCCGAGCTGGTCGAAATTGCGGGTTTCCGGGCCGGCAGCGAACTGTCGCTGGCGGACTTGCGGGCCATGGCCGAGCGGATCACGGCGCACTACCGCGCCCACGGCTATTTTGTCGCCCTTGCCTACCTGCCGGCGCAGGAGGTCAAGGACAGCCTGGTGACGATCGCCGTGAGCGAAGGCCAGTACCGCAACGTCACCATCAACAATTCCAGCAACCTGTCCGACCGGGTGGTCCGCAATGGTCTCGACGGCATCAACAGCGGCGACGCCATCGTGCTGGCGCCGCTGGAGAACCGGCTGCTGCTGCTGTCTGATCTGCCGGGCGTGAACGTGAAGTCGACGCTGGTGCCCGGCGCCGCCGTGGGCACGTCCGACCTGGTGGTCGACGTGACGCCCGGCCAGCGCGTCACCGGCAGTGTCGAGGTCGACAACGCCGGCAATCCCTACACCGGTGAATGGCGGGTCGGCGCGACCGTCAACGTGAACAACCCGCTGGGGCTGGGCGATGTCGCAAGCCTGCGCCTGCTGACCTCTGGTGCGGGCCTGAAGTACGCCCGCGCGTCTTACCAACTCCAGGTCGGCCGGGGCCAGGTGGGGATCGCGTACAGCAAGCTCGATTACCGGCTGGGCAAGGAATTCGACAGCCTGAACGCCCACGGCACAACGGAGATCGCCAGCGTGTTCGGCCGCTATCCGCTGATCCGCTCGCGCGACAACAACCTCTATCTGCAGCTGGCGTACGACGCCAAGAAGTTCCGGGACCGGATCGACTCGGTGCCGTCGGTGACCGACAAGAAGGCCCGCGTGCTGATGGCCAGCCTGTACGGCGACCACAACGACAACCTGGGCGGCGGCGGGCAGACTTCGTACGGATTGACCCTGTCGTCCGGCACCATCGACATCCGCACGCCCGAAGCGTTCGCCGCCGACGCGGCCAGCGCCCGCAGCAACGGACACTTCAACAAGCTGTCGTTCAACGGGGCGCGCTCGCAGGCGCTGGGCGGTCCGTTCTCGCTGTTCGCCGGCATCAACGGCCAGGTCGCCTCGAAGAACCTGGACGTTTCCGAAAAGATGGAGCTGGGCGGGATGAACGCGGTGCGCGCCTATCCCGAAGGCGAGGCGTATGCCGACGAAGGCTACGTGCTCACGATCGAAGGCCGCATGGCGCTACCGCGCTACTCGGACCGCCTGCCGGGCCGGATGCAGCTGGTGGCCTTCGCCGATGCCGGCAGTGTGCGGATCAACAAAGACCCATGGACCGCCGGCGACAACCGCCGCACCCTGAGCGGTGCCGGGGTCGGCCTGCTCTGGAGCGACCCGGGCAATTTCATGGTGCGCACCTATTACGCCCGGAAGCTGGGCAGCGAGAAGGCCACTTCGTCGCCGGACAAGTCGGGTCGCTTCTGGATCCAGGCCATCAAATACTTCTGACCGCCATGCAACCACCATCACGTCGGGCCACACCATGAACCACAGTCTTCGCCGTGTCAGCAATGACACCAATCCCTTCGCACTGCGCATCCTCGCGGTGTCGCTGATGCTGTCCTTCGCGCCCACCGCCTTCGCCGCCCCGGCGGGAGGCGCGGTCGCGGCCGGCGCCGCTGCCATCACCACCAGCGGCGCGAAAACCACCATCACGCAGACCACGCAGAACGCCGCCATCAACTGGCAGAGCTTCGGGATCGCCGCCGGCGAGTCCGTGCAATTCGCACAGCCAAACAGCAGTTCGGTCACGCTCAACCGCGTGCTGGGGTCCGACCCGTCCGCCATCTTCGGCAACCTGTCAGCCAACGGCAAGGTGTTCCTGATCAACCCGAACGGCGTGCTGTTCGGAAGCGGCGCCAACGTCAATGTCGGCGGCCTGGTGGCCTCGACTCTCGGCATGACTGATGCCAACTTCATGGCCGGGAAATACCAGTTCTCCAACCCGGGCAGCGGCACGGTGGTGAACGAGGGAACGATCCGGGCCGACGGCGGTTACGTCGCCTTGATCGGCACCAGCGTCAGCAACCAGGGCGTCATCTCCGCGCGGCTTGGCAGCGTGGCGCTGGCGGCCGGCAATGCCGTCACGCTGGACGTTGCGGGCGACAGCCTGTTGAACGTCCGGGTCGATGAAGGCGCCGTCAACGCGCTGGTGCGCAACGGCGGAATGATCCAGGCCGACGGCGGCCGCGTGCTGTTGACGACCCAGGCGGCGGGCAACCTGCTGTCCACCGCGGTCAACAACAGCGGCGTGATCCAGGCGCAGACCATCTCGAACCGCGAAGGCTCCATCGTGTTGCTGGGCGACATGCAGAGCGGCACGGTCAGCGTGGGCGGCACGCTGGACGTGTCCGGTGCAGGCGCGGGCCAGGCCGGCGGCAAGGTCACGCTGACCGGCCACCACGTTGGCCTGTTCGGCGCGCAGATCAACGCTTCCGGCCAAACAGGCGGCGGCACGGTGCTGGTCGGCGGCGACTTCCAGGGCAAGAACCCGGACGTGCCGAACGCTTCGGCCACCTACATGAGCTCCGACTCCACCATCGTCGCCAGCGCCACTGGCAGCGGCAACGGCGGAAAGATCGTGTTGTGGGCCAACGATTCGACCCGCGCCTCCGGCACCCTCGGCGCAAAGGGTGGCGCTCAGGGAGGCGACGGCGGCTTGATCGAGACCTCCGGCGGCAGCCTCGACGTGAACGGCATCATCGTCAACGCCAGCGCAACGAACGGCCAGCCCGGGCTGTGGCTGCTGGACCCGGCCAATGTGACGATTGGTGCCCTATCGGATGGTGGCGCCACCAACACCGCAAGTGTGTTCTCACCGAATCCCAGCTTGAATACGGCGACCATCGGTGCCGCCGACCTTAGAAATGCGTTGGAGGCGGGCGGCGGCACCAATGTCAAGATCACCACGGTAAATTCCGGCAACTCCCCGGGAACACCGTCTGGGATACCCCCGAGCAGCGGATTGGGGGATATCACAGTGGCCGTGCCACTCACTTGGGTGATAGGGGTCGGGCGGTCGGCAACCCTGACATTGGAAGCCGCTGGGGACGTGAACATTAACGCTCCTGTTTCCATAACCCGCGGCAACCTGGTGGTGTGTTGCGGGCGGGATGTCAATGTGCGAGCGGCCATTACGGTCGCCACGGCGTCCGGTGGCGGTGGAAGCGTTTTGTTGACTGCAGGACGGGATGTAAGGATCGAGAGGACGATTGCCAACCCACTCACCGACATCACGGTGACCGATGGAAATATTACTCTTTGCGCGGGACGTGATGTATTGCTGCGCAACCTGTTGAATGCTCCAGCGGCCCTGATCACGCTGACCAATAGCACCATCGACCCACTGCTGACCCTCGGCCTGGCGCCTGGCCTGGTACTGAGTGCCGGCAATGCAGCCACCGGGCCGGGAGCTGCGGCCGGCACCGTGGTCTTTACACCGCTCACCAAGATTGCGGTCACGCGATCGGCAGCTCCCCCCCTCGAGGTGGCCGTCAGCTACAACCCGGTTTCTTACGCATTGGCGGACCGGACAGACTACGCGCCTCTCTTCACTTTGGTCGGAGTCCCTGGGGTGAATCAGCGCATGCTGGTGTTCCCCGGAGTAGCGGACAAGGACCAAGGTGCCCCCATCGCGGCAACCTTTACAGGTTTGTTGAAGCCTGACTCGTCCGGCTTTCCCCCTCCCCTCGTCACGCTGGCAGGTGCCGGTACTGGCAATTTCAGTTCCACAGCCACTTTGGGGACGACGCCAGTCACGTTTAGCGGCTTCACTCTTGTTGGCGCAGACGCCGGTCTCTTTGCGCTTCCGGGTACGACTACTTGCTGCACGCCTGCTGTTCAGAGAACAACCGGGAATATAGTCGCGGCCCCACCGCCACCACCACCACCGCCGCCGCCACCACCGCCACCACCGCCACCACCGCGATACGTGGCGGTGGGTATTCGAGGGTGAGTTGTTCGCCGGTGTGCGTTCTGCACCTCGAAATGCCGCGCGATCTGTCCTTCACAGTGCGTCCGTGGAGGCGCGATCTTTACCTCGACCTGGTCGGACGTGGCCACGCGTACGCGCAGCTGGACTTGAACCTGCTGTTCTGGCGCACGCTGCTGGCGGGGGGTGAAGAGGATTTGATTGGGCGGCTGGTGGATGCGCGCTATCAAAGCGGCGCGGCCAATCGCGGGTTGCTGGCCGAGTGCGAGCAGCGCAGCCAGCGCTTCCAGCTGGACGGGGCGACAGTCGATCTGCGCGGCCTGCATCTCGACGAAGCCATTTCGACGGACTCTGCACGATTGCTTGCATGGACCGAGTCTGACGCGACCCGGCACTTCT
>JACMQP010000350.1 GCA_014376915.1 Ramlibacter sp. | reverse complement strand
GCGCATGACGTACGTGGTGTAGCGGCGCTGGTTCTTCTCGATTGCATGGCCGGCGTATGCGCCGCCCGCAGCGCCGACCACCGTCGCCGCCGCGCGCCCATTTCCGTGGCCGATCTGGTTGCCGAGCAAGCCGCCGACGACACCGCCGATGGCCATGCCAGGCGTGATTTGCGTCCCCGCGATTCCGTTGGCCTGGCCCTGGCGCTGGACCTTCTCCACCGATTCGACCGTGCCGCAACGGCGGCAATCGGCCTGTGCCACCACGACGGCGTCGTGAGCCTGCGCATGGCTGGTGAGCGGTGCGACGAGCGCGATGAACGCCGTGGCGACTGCGCATGCGGCAGGCAGGCGCCGAAAAAGAGCGGATGTAAAATGCATGATGCGACTTTCCTGTAACAACCCATCGTAAACCGATGAGCCGGGCCGCAAGAGTGCGTGCATGTAACAGTTGCACCCCACCGGGCCACACCCACGCACCCAGCCGGCGGTGGAGTTCGCCGGCCATTGAGACACGGCGGCGGCCCAGGGCAGCTGAGGCCCGCGCGTCGTCAGTCCGCGATCTTCGCGTGCCGCTGCTGGTTGCAGCGGCCGTGGCTGATTGCCAGATTCTCGAGGTGGCTGGTGCCGCCTTCGGACAAGGGCTTGATGTGTTCCAGGGTGGCGTCGGCCTCTGCCACCGGCTCGCCGCAGGCCCAGCAGGGCACCACGTCGTGCAGCTGGCGAGCGATGGTCTTGTAGATTCTGATGCGGGTGAGGGAAAGGCGGCTCATTCGTGGTCGCGCAGCTTACACCAAGCCAAATTGCGGGCCGGCACCGAAAGACGACTTGCCGCGTGCAGCGGGTCGTTGCAGATGTCGCCCGCGGTCAGCCGCGCAGCAGCACCGCGTTGAAGGCTTCGGGCCGCTCGTACTGCACCCAGTGGCCGGCGTCGTCGACCAGCGTCAGGTCGCGCAGGTCGCACTGCGACAGCAGGCTGCGCAGCAGCGGCGCATCGTCGGGGATCAGCACGTCGCTCCGACCCCAGATCGCATGGACCGGACATTGCCAGCGCGCCTGCAGCCCGATCATCACAGGGGTGCGCGAGATGCGCCGGCGCCTCAGCCGGTCACGCTGCAGGTTGGCGTGGTGCAGCGCCATCGCGGCCGCATCGAGTGTCGCGGGATGCAGCACCATCAGCGCTTGCATGTTGCTGCGGATCACCGCTTCTCGCTGGCCGGAGTCCATCGCGTCCGTCAGGCCCTTCAGGTTCAGCTCCGGCCGCACCAGCCCCAGGCCGGCCATGCCGACCAGGTGCAGGCTGCGCACCAGCTCGGGACGTTCGGCAGCGACGAAGCCCGCCACCAGCGAGCCGAAGGAGAAAGCGACCAGGTCCACCGGCACGCCGCCCGCGAGCTGCGCGATGCCGGCCGAAACGTACTGGTGGATGGTGTCGGCGTCCCGGGCCCCCGGCGGCAGCGCCGAGTCGCCGCACCCGGGCAGGTCGGCCGCATAGACGGTGTGGTCTCGGGCCAGCACGTCGACGTTGCGCAGCCAGTGGTTCCAGCTGCCGCTGCCGCCGTGCAGCAGCACCAGCGGCGGGCCTTCGCCCCAGCGGCGCCAGACCATCGCGCCATGAGGTCCGCAGGGCGTTTCGATCCGCGTCGCCAGCGCTTCCAGCCGCTGCACCTGCGGCACGCGTGCCAGCTCCAGCAGCATCAGGGAGACTCCATGCCGTGCGCCGCCAGTTGCGCGCGCACCTGGACTCCCGCCAGCGTCGCCAGCAGTTGCCGTGCCGCGTCTGCTGCGCCGGCGCTGGCCGACACACCGCCTGCATAGACGGTGTAGTTCTGGATCTCGGGCGGCAGCGGGCCGACCAGCGTCGCGCCCGGCACCGCCAGGATTTCACTGATCTGATGCACCGCGAGGTCGGCTTCGCCCGACACCAGCCGCTGCGCCACCAGTCCGCCCGGCACCAGGACCGCCGTGGACCGGATCTGCTGGGCGATGCCCATGCGCTCGAACAGTTGCACCAGGTAGATGCCGCTGGAGCCGCCGGCGGCCGGGTCGATGTAGGCGACGTTGCGCGCCGCCAGCAGGGCCGCGCGAAATTGCGCGGTGCTGGCGATCGCCGGCAGCGGCGCACCCTGCCT
>JACMQP010000349.1 GCA_014376915.1 Ramlibacter sp. | reverse complement strand
GGCGAGAACCTGTTCTCGATGCAGGATGCGCGCAACCTGGTCCGCTACGGCGGCATGCGCAAGGACCGCGACTGGCTGCAGTTCGACTGCGCACTGAGCTACGGCCTGGTCGAATATCTGCGCACGCTCGAGATGCTCAAGGAACACGGCTGGTCGCCTGCGCGCTGCATCCCGCACGGCGGCCACCAGATGTCGCTCGCCATCGCCGCCGGCCTGGGCCTGGGCGGCAACGAGTCCTACCCCGACCTGTTCCAGCCTTATGGCGGCTTCCCCGACGGCGTCGAGGTGGTGGACAGTTATGTGACGCTGCCCGAGTTGCCGGGCATCGGTTTCGAAGGAAAATCCGACTTGTACTCAGTCATGAAGGAGCTCGCGTGCTGAAAGATCTCTCTGCCTTCCCGGTCACGAAGAAGTGGCCGGCCCAGTTTCCCGAGCGCATCCAGCTCTATTCGCTGCCCACGCCCAACGGCGTCAAGGTGTCGATCATGCTGGAGGAGACCGGGTTGCCGTACGAGCCGCACCTGGTCAGCTTCGACAGCAACGACCAGACCACGCCGGAATTCCTGTCGATCAACCCGAACAACAAGATCCCGGCCATCCTCGACCCCGAAGGTCCGGGCGGCAAGCCTTTGGCATTGTTCGAATCCGGCGCGATCCTGGTCTACCTGGCCGATAAGTCGGGGCTGTTCCTGCCCGAGCACGGCGCCGGCCGTTACGAGACGCTGCAATGGCTGATGTTCCAGATGGGCGGCATCGGCCCCATGTTCGGCCAGCTCGGCTTCTTCCACAAGTTCGCCGGCAAGGACTACGAGGACAAACGGCCGCGCGACCGCTATGTCGATGAGTCGAAGCGGCTGCTGGCCGTGCTGAACCAGCGCATGGAAGGCCGCAAGTGGCTGATGGGCGACGACTACAGCATTGCCGACATCGCCACTTGGCCGTGGGTGCGCAACGTGTATGGCTTTTACGGCGCCGGCGACCTGGTCGGCATTGCCAACTTCCCGAACCTGACGCGAACCGTCGATGCGTTCGTCGCCCGGCCCGCGGTCGCGAAGGGCCTCGAGATTCCGAAGCGGGCGGCCGCATGAAGCACCATCGTCTCGCGCCCGACGTCGGCACCGTGCACTGGGGCTGGTTCGACGCCACCCTGGAACCGGTGCTCACCATCGAGAGCGGCGATCGGGTGACGGTGGAAACCGTTTCCGGTGGCGTCGCCAACCTGCCCGGCCCGGGCTACCACGTGCCGCCGGAGCTGCACCGCATCCACGCCGCCGTGGAGCGCCGCATGCCGGGGCACATCCTCACTGGCCCCATCGCCGTGCGCGGCGCCAAGCCAGGCGACGTGCTGGAAATCCGCATCCTGGACGTCCAGCTGCGGCAGGACTGGGGCTACACCTATGTCCGGCCGCTCGCCGGGGCGCTGCCCAACGATTTCCCTTCGTTCGAACAGATGATCGTGCGGCTGGACAAGGCGCGCAACGTCGGCATCCTGCCCTGGGGCACCGAGCTGCCGCTGCGGCCGTTCTTCGGCGTCATGGGCGTGGCGCCGCCGCCGGCCTGGGGAATGATCTCGACCATCCAGCCGCGCGCCCACGGCGGCAACCTGGACAACAAGGAGCTGATTCCCGGCTCCACGCTCTACCTGCCGGTCCACGTCGAAGGCGGCCGGCTCTCGCTGGGCGACGGCCATGGCGTGCAGGGCGACGGCGAGGTCTGCACCACGGCGATCGAAACCGCGCTGGAAGGAACGGTTGAAATCATCCTGCGCACCGATCTCGACCTGAAGTATCCGCAGGCCGAAACGCCGACGCACATCATCACGATGGGCATGGACCCGGACCTGGATGACGCTGCGCAGGCCGCGCTGCGCCGCATGATCGACTACGTCACCGCCCACTCGAAGCTGTCGCGCCAGCAGGCTTTCATGCTCATGAGCCTGGCCGCCGACGTGCGCGTGACGCAGCTGGTGAACGAGCACAAGGGCATTCATGTGATGCTGCCGAAGACGGCGCTGGTCGTGCCGGCCTGAACCGGCGAGGCGGGCTGGGATTGCAGGGGACTTTTTCGCCGGGCGGAAATCTGTTTTGATTTGACGCTGCCCGGCAGAAGCCCTAGCCTGCGTCCCAAACCACCCAGGGGGAGACACGATGAGCGTTTCGCTGACCGTCAACGGCACCCGCCACACCAGCCCGGCCGCGCCCGACACGCCGCTGCTGTATGTGCTGCGCAATGACATCGGGATCAACAGCGCCAAGTACGGCTGCGGCGTGGCCCAGTGCGGCGCCTGCACCGTGCTGCTGGACGGCCAGCCGATCCGCTCCTGCGTCTATCCCGCTTCCGCCGCGGCGGCGGGCAAGCTGACCACCCTGGAGGGCCTGGGCACGCCGCAGCGGCTGCACGTGCTGCAGCAGGCCTTCATCCAGGAGCAGGCGGCGCAATGCGGTTTTTGCATTTCCGGAATGATCATGTCGGCCAAGGCGTTGCTGGACCGCGTTCCCGATCCCGGTGAAACGCAGATCCACGAGGCGCTGGCCGGCAACCTGTGCCGCTGCGGCACCCACACGCGCATCGTGCGGGCGATCCAGCGCGCGGCGAAGGAGCTGGCATGACCGCCGGCCTCAGGCGCCGCGCCCTGCTGCAGGGCGGCTCGCTCACGGTGTTGTTCAGCCT
>JACMQP010000348.1 GCA_014376915.1 Ramlibacter sp. | reverse complement strand
CGAAGAACGTCTGGCCGCTGCTGGAACGCGGCGCCATCAAGCCGGTCATCTTCAGGACTTTCCCGGCGGCGCAGGCGGCACAGGCCCACACGCTGATGGAGTCGAACCAGCACATCGGCAAGATCGTGCTGACGTGGTGACGTGGTGACCATGCTCAAAAAGAAGCTGATTGCCGGCAACTGGAAGATGAACGGCAGCATCGCCGCCAACGACGCGCTGGTGCGCGCCGTGATCGCCGGCATCGCAGACGCCGATTGCACCGTGGCGGTCTGCGCGCCCGCGCCCTACCTGGCGCAGTTGCAGATGCTGCGGCACGGCTCGCCGCTGGAAATCGGCGCGCAGGACGTGTCGCAGCATGAGCAGGGCGCATACACCGGCGAAGTCTCGGCTGCGATGCTCAGGGAATTCGGCGTGCGCTACGCGATCGTCGGCCACTCGGAGCGGCGCCAATATCACTGCGAGCCAGACAGTGTCGTCGCCGACAAGACGAAGGCGGCGCTGGCGCACGGCATCACGCCGATCGTCTGCGTGGGCGAGACGCTGGCCGAGCGCGAGGCCGGCCGCACCGAGGAGGTGGTCAGGCGCCAGCTGGCGGCGGTGATCCATGCCAACGGGCATTGCATCAGCGAAATCGTCGTGGCGTACGAGCCGGTGTGGGCCATCGGCACCGGCAAGACGGCGACGCCGGGCGAGGCGCAGCAGGTGCATGCCGTGCTGCGTGCGCAGTTGCAGGCGGCCACCGGCCACGCCGAACAGATGCAGATTCTCTACGGCGGCAGCATGAACGCCGCCAACGCGGCCAGCCTGCTGGCCCAGGGGGACATCGACGGCGGGTTGATCGGCGGCGCGGCGCTCAAGGCCCCGGATTTCCTTCAAATCATCGGCGCCGCGCACAGCGCGCGCGCCTGACAGCGACATAAAAACAGGAGTGATCGAATGAATGTGTTTCTCACCATCGTGCTGGCCGTGCAGATGCTCGCGGCACTGGGCATGATCGGCCTGATCCTGGTCCAGCACGGCAAGGGCGCCGACATGGGTGCGGCGTTCGGCAGCGGCGGCTCGGGCAGCCTGTTCGGCGCCACCGGCAGTGCCAACTTCCTCTCGCGCACGACCGCGGTGCTGGCCTTCGTGTTTTTCGTCTGCACGCTGGCACTGGCGTATTTCGGCAACCTGCGCCCGGTCGATTCGGGCAGCGTGCTTGAGCGAGCCGCCGCTGCGGCTCCGGCCGCCTCCGGCGCAGCCACCATTCCGGGCACCACGGCTCCTGCCGCGGCGGCGTCTGGCAGCGCGGCGTTGCCGCCAGCGACGCCGGCATCCGGAGCCGCCCAGATCCCGACCAAGTAAGCACTCCGATTGATCTGGGGCAAGAGAGTCAACCCGCGCGTTTCGGAGTAAACTCATAGGTTGTCCGGGAAGCCCGCTGTTCGCAGTTCCTCATGCCTGTCCCGGGCTGTAAACAACCGCCGTCGTGGTGAAATTGGTAGACACGCTATCTTGAGGGGGTAGTGGCGAAAGCTGTGCGAGTTCGAGTCTCGCCGACGGCACCATACAAGAAAGCAGCCCCGGGCCAACCGGCGGCTTGAAGCGGTTACAGAGCGCCAAGATGAACCTCGACCAGTACCTGCCCGTCCTCCTGTTCATCCTGGTCGGCGTGGGTGTCGGCGTTGCGCCCATGGTGCTGGGCCGCGTCATCAGCGGCGCCATCGGCTTTCACAGGCCCAATGCGGCGAAAAACTCCCCTTACGAATGCGGCTTCGAAGCTTTCGAAGACGCTAGGATGAAGTTCGACGTGCGCTACTACCTCGTCGCCATCCTGTTCATTTTGTTCGACCTCGAGATCGCCTTCCTGTTTCCCTGGGCCGTCGCGCTCAAGGACATCGGGGCCGTCGGCTTCTGGTCGATGATGGTTTTCCTGGCGATCCTGGTGGTGGGTTTCGTCTACGAGTGGAAAAAGGGCGCGCTCGACTGGGAATGATCCCGGCGCCGCCTGCAAGGACTGATCTCAATGGCTAACGAAGGCATTCTCGACAAGGGCATGGTCACGACGACCGTGGACTCTGTGATCAACTGGGCCAAGACCGGCTCGCTGTGGCCGATGACGTTCGGCCTGGCCTGCTGCGCGGTGGAGATGATGCACGCCGGCGCGGCGCGCTACGACATCGACCGTTTCGGCATGCTGTTCCGTCCCAGCCCCCGCCAGTCCGACCTGATGATCGTGGCCGGCACGCTGTGCAACAAGATGGCGCCGGCGCTGCGCAAGGTCTACGACCAGATGCCCGAGCCGCGCTGGGTGCTGTCGATGGGCTCGTGCGCCAACGGCGGCGGCTACTACCACTACAGCTATTCGGTGGTGCGCGGCTGCGACCGCATCGTGCCGGTGGACGTGTATGTGCCGGGCTGCCCGCCGACAGCCGAGGCCCTGCTGTACGGAATCATCCAGTTGCAGCAGAAGATCCGCCGCACCCAGACCATCGCCCGGGCCTGACGCCAGATGCAGACCACCACTTCCTTCGCGGTCGATCCTGTCGCGTTGCGCGGCCACATTGAAAACACGCTCGGCGCGCTGGCCAGGCAGATCGACCTCAAACTTGGCGAGATCACCGTGCAAGTTGCGCCGGCCGATTATCTGCAGGCAGCGACATTGCTGCGCGACGCACCCGGCTGCCGGTTCGAGCAGATGGTCGACTTGTGCGGCGTGGACTATTCCGATCACGGTGAGGGCCGCTGGGACGGCAAGCGCTATTGCGTCGTTTCCCACCTGCTGTCGGTCAGCCTGAACCAGCGCCTGCGGCTGAAGGTCTTCGCGGCCGACGACGACCTCCCGGTGGTCGATTCTGTCAACGGCATCTGGAGCAGCGCCAACTGGTTCGAGCGCGAAGCTTTCGACCTGTACGGCATCGTCTTCGAAGGCCATGCCGACCTGCGCCGCATCCTCACCGACTACGGCTTCATCGGCCACCCGTTTCGCAAGGACTTTCCGGTGTCGGGCCACGTCGAGATGCGCTACGACCCCGAGCGCCAGCGCGTCATCTACCAGCCGGTGACGATCGAGCCGCGCGAGATCACGCCGCGCATCATCCGCGAAGAAAACTACGGCGGCATCCGCGCACCGAGCAAATGATGAGCCCCCACGTTTGCGGCGACGCCGCTGCACTGCCCCCCGAGGGGGCGCATGCCTCCCCAGGGGTGGCCCGTCGAGAGGCATGGTAATGGCCGAGATCAAGAACTACACCCTGAACTTCGGGCCGCAGCACCCGGCCGCGCACGGCGTGCTGCGGCTGGTGCTGGAGCTGGACGGCGAAGTGATCCAGCGCGCCGACCCGCACATCGGCCTGCTGCACCGCGCCACCGAAAAGCTGGCCGAGACCAAGACCTACATCCAGGCGCTGCCCTACATGGACCGGCTGGATTACGTTTCGATGATGTGCAACGAGCACGCCTACGTCCTGGCCATCGAGAAGATGATGGGCCTGGAAGTGCCGATCCGCGCGCAGTACATCCGTGTCATGTTCGCCGAGATCACCCGGCTGCTGAACCACCTGCTCTGGCTCGGCGCGCACGGGCTGGACTGCGGCGCGATGAACATCCTGATCTACTGCTTTCGCGAGCGGGAAGACCTGTTCGACATGTACGAGGCGGTGTCGGGCGCGCGCATGCACGCTGCCTACTTCCGTCCGGGCGGCGTCTATCGCGACCTGCCCGACTCGATGCCGCAGTACAAGGTCAGCAAGATCAAGAACCAGCGCGCCATCGACCGCCTGAACGAGAGCCGCAGCGGCACGCTGCTGGACTTCATCGACGGCTTCACCGGGCGCTTCCCGCACTACGTGGACGAATACGAGACGCTGCTGACGGACAACCGGATCTGGAAGCAGCGCACCGTCGGCGTCGGCGTCGTGACGCCCGAGCGGGCGCTCAGTCTCGGCTTCACCGGCCCGATGCTGCGCGGTTCGGGCATCGAGTGGGACCTGCGCAAGAAGCAGCCGTACGACGTGTACGACCAGATGGATTTCGACATTCCGGTCGGCAAGACCGGGGACTGCTATGACCGTTATCTGGTGCGGATCGAGGAAATGCGCCAGGCCAACCGCATCATCAAGCAGTGCGTGGACTGGCTGCGTACCAACCCGGGCCCGGTCATCACCGACAACCACAAGGTCGCCGCGCCGGACCGTGAATCCATGAAGACCAACATGGAAGAGCTGATCCACCACTTCAAGCTGTTCAGCGAAGGTTTCTGCGTGCCCGAGGGCGAGGCCTATGCCGCCGTCGAGCATCCCAAGGGCGAGTTCGGCATCTACATCGTCAGCGACGGCGCCAACAAGCCTTACCGGCTGAAGATCCGGGCGCCGGGCTTCGCCCATCTGGCCGCGATGGACGAGATGTCGCGCGGCCACATGATTGCCGATGCCGTCGCCGTGATCGGCACGATGGACATCGTGTTTGGAGAGATCGACCGATGAGTGCAACCGCAAACACTGCAACTGCGCCGGTGCTGACCGCATCGATGCTGGAGCGCTTCGGGCGCGAAGTCGCCAAGTACCCGGCGGAGCAGAAGCAGTCGGCCGTGATGGCCTGTCTGGCGATTGTCCAGGCCGAATGGGGCTGGGTCAGCCGCGAGGCCGAGAACCTGGTCGCCGCCCATCTCGGCATGCCACCGATCGCAGTGCACGAGGTCACGACTTTTTACAACATGTACAACCAGCAGCCGGTGGGCAAGTACAAGTTCAACGTCTGCACCAACCTGCCGTGCCAGCTGCGCGACGGCGCCAGCGCGTTGCACCACCTGGAGCGCAAGCTGGGCATCAAGATGGGCGAAACCACGGCCGACGGCATGTTCACGCTGCAGCAGAGCGAATGCCTGGGCGCCTGCGCCGATTCGCCGGTGATGCTGGTGAACGACTTCACCATGTGCAGCTTCATGAGCAACGACAAGCTGGACCAACTGGTGGCCGGCCTGCGCGCCGCGGACGGCGCTTCTGATTCGGGAGCCCAGAAATGAATTCGCAACAAGTGCTGGCGCAGTTCCAGGCCACGGGCGTGCAGACCTGCTTTCACGGCCGCCACATCAGCCCGCAGATCTACAAGGATCTCGACGGCACCAACTGGCGGCTGAAGGACTACGAAGCCCGTGAAGGCTACGCGGCGCTGAAGAAGATTTTGACGGATGTGAGCGACGCCGGCGTCACGGGCCTGACGCAGGACCAGGTCATCGCCAGCGTCAAGGAATCGGCATTGCGCGGCCGCGGCGGCGCCGGTTTCCCGACCGGCCTGAAGTGGAGCTTCATGCCACGCCAGTTCCCGGGCCAGAAATACCTGGTCTGCAACTCGGACGAGGGCGAGCCCGGCACCAGCAAGGACCGCGACCTGCTGCAGTACAACCCGCACCAGGTGATCGAGGGCATGATCATCGCGGCCTACGCGATGGGCATCACCGTCGGCTACAACTACATTCACGGCGAGATCTTTCAAACCTATCACCGGTTCGAGGAAGCGCTGGAGGAGGCGAGGGCGGCCGGTTACCTGGGCGACAAGATCCTGGGTTCCAGTTTCTCGTTCCAGCTGCACGCATCCCACGGCTTCGGCGCCTACATCTGCGGCGAAGAGACGGCGCTGCTGGAATCGATGGAAGGCAAAAAGGGCCAACCGCGCTTCAAGCCGCCGTTCCCGGCCAGCTTCGGCCTGTACGGCAAGCCGACCACGATCAACAACACCGAAACGTTCGCGGCGGTGCCCTGGATCATCCGCAACGGCGGCCAGGCCTTCCTCGAAATCGGCAAGCCGAACAATGGCGGCACCAAGATCTATTCGGTGTCGGGTGACGTCGAATTGCCGGGCAACTACGAGGTGCCGCTCGGCACCCCGTTCGCCAAGCTGCTGGAGCTGGCCGGCGGCGTGCGCAAGGGCCGGACGCTCAAGGCCGTGATCCCCGGCGGCTCGTCGGCGCCGGTGTTGCCGGCGAAGACCATGATGGAGTGCACGATGGACTACGACTCCATCGCCAAGGCCGGCTCGATGCTGGGCTCGGGCGCAGTCATCGTGATGGACGATTCGCGTTGCATGGTGGAGTCGCTCAAGCGCCTGTCGTACTTCTACATGCACGAGTCCTGCGGCCAGTGCACGCCCTGCCGCGAAGGCACGGGCTGGCTCTGGCGCGTGGTGGACCGCATCCACAACGGCCACGGCAAGCCCAGCGACATGGACCTGCTCAATTCCGTTGCCGACAACATCCAGGGCCGCACCATCTGCGCCCTCGGCGACGCGGCTGCGATGCCGGTGCGCGCCATGATCAAGCATTTCCGGCCCGAATTCGAAGCCCTGATCGAAAAGGCGGCGCTCACCTCATGATTGAAATCGAACTCGACGGGCAGAAGGTGGAGATCACCGAGGGCAGCATGATCATGCATGCGGCCGACAAGGCGGGAACCTACATCCCGCACTTCTGCTATCACAAGAAGCTTTCCATCGCGGCCAACTGCCGCATGTGCCTGGTCGACGTGGAGAAGGCGCCCAAGCCGATGCCGGCCTGCGCCACGCCCGTCACGCAGGGCATGATCGTCCGCACCAAGAGCGAGAAGGCGATCAAGGCCCAGCAGTCGGTGATGGAGTTCCTGCTGATCAACCACCCGCTGGACTGCCCGATCTGCGACCAGGGCGGCGAATGCCAGCTCCAGGATCTGGCCGTCGGCTACGGCGCCTCGTCGTCCCGCTACGAGGAAGAAAAGCGCGTCGTGTTTCACAAGGACGTCGGCCCGCTGATCTCGATGGAAGAGATGAGCCGCTGCATCCATTGCACCCGCTGCGTGCGCTTCGGCCAGGAGCTGGCCGGCGAGATGGAGCTGGGCATGATCCACCGCGGCGAGCATGCCGAGATCACCACGGTGCTGAACGACACGGTCGATTCGGAAGTGTCGGGCAACATGATCGACCTGTGCCCGGTCGGCGCGCTCACCAGCAAGCCGTTCCGCTACCAGGCCCGGCCGTGGGAGCTGTCGCGCCGCAAGTCGGTCAGTCCGCACGACAGCACCGGCGCGAACCTGATCGTCCAGGTCAAGAACAACAAGGTGATGCGCGTGCTGCCGCTCGAGAACGAAGCCGTCAACGAATGCTGGCTGGCCGACCGCGACCGTTTCTCGTACGAAGCGCTGAACACGCAGGAGCGCCTCACGCAGCCGATGCTCAAGCAGGGCGGGGAGTGGAAGGCCGTCGACTGGCAGACCGCGCTCGAATACGTCGCCAACGGCCTGCGCCAGATCAAGGCGGACCACGGCGCTGCCAGCATCGGCACGCTGGCCAGCCCGCACAGCACGGTGGAAGAGCTGTACCTGGCCGGCGCGCTGATGCGCGGGCTCGGCAGCGAGAACATCGACTACCGGCTGCGCAATGCGCAGTTCGAGAAAGTCACGGGCCAAGGCGACAACCCACCTTCGGTTCGCTGGCTCGGCACTTCGATCGAGTCGCTGTCCAGCCTGCAGGGCGCGCTGGTGATCGGCTCCAACCTGCGCAAGGACCATCCGCTGTTCGCGATGCGCGTGCGCGCCGCGACCCGCAAGGGCGCCGTGCTGTCGGTCATCCACGACGTCGAACACGACTGGGCGATGCCGGTGCGCAACAGGCTGAT
>JACMQP010000044.1 GCA_014376915.1 Ramlibacter sp. | reverse complement strand
TGCTGGCGCTGCGGCCGCAGTCTGTGGCAATGGAGCGGGCCCGCAATTTCAGATCGAGCTCGCAGGACCGCGCTGCTGCGTATCCGATCCTTGGGAATGGCAGCAGCGCCAAGCTGGGCTGGCAGATGCAGGACTACAACCCGGCCGGCGCGGCCGGCAACGCCGAGGCCGCGACGGCGGAAAAGGGCGAGGCAATGCTGCAAGCGGCCGGACGGCAGCTGGCGTTGTTGCTGGCCGAGTTGTCGCGGCTGCCGTTGTCCACCCTGGTCGACCGTCCCGAGGACTGAGCCACGGCCCCTGTAGCCGCGCAGAGTTCCATCGGCCGGCTCCTACGTCCCATGGACGCGGTGGCCGACAGCCTCGCGCCGGCGCCTCACTAGATTCGAGGCCAGTGCCCGCGTTCGCCGCGGGCCTGCAGACACAACCTCTGGAGTTCCAAATGACGACTGTTTCCCAGGTCATGACCCGCGGAGTGCGGACCCTGTCCCCCACCGACACCGTGGTGATGGCCGCCCGGCTGATGGAAGAACTCAATGTCGGCGTGATCCCGGTGTGCGACGGCGAGAAGCTGGTCGGCATGGTGACTGACCGCGACATCGTCGTCCGTGCCATGGCCCAATCTCTCGACGGCAAAAGCACCAGGCTCGCCGACGTCATGAGCGCCAACGTGCGCTGCGCCACCGAGGACCAGCCGATCGACCAGGTGCTCGGCACGATGGCGCAGGCGCAGATCCGCCGGATGCCGGTGGTGGACGGCAAGCAGCGGCTGGTGGGCATCGTGACCATCGGCGACATCGCTGCCAAGGACCGAAACGACGATGCCGAAGTGGCCGAATCGCTCGGCGACATCTCCTCGCCCGCAGCGCCGGATCGCAACGGCTAGTTTTCACCTGTTGCGGCGAGGCTGCACGGCTCCGGTTTATTCGCGCAGTTGTGTGGTGGTTCACAGAACTTTCATACAGCGGTGCCTACACTGGGAACCAGAAAGGAACCGCCATGCGCATGTTTGCCGCCACCACCACGGACGAAACGACGGCTCGCACGGCGGTGCCTGTGGAAATCCTGCGGCGACTGGCTTTCGGCCGGCCGCAACGCGGCGCGATCCAGCCCGCCATGCCGGTCCGGCCGGCAGCCGTGGCCGAAGCGGCGCCGGTCCCGTTCGACGAGGGCGGCGACCTTGACCAGCGAGTCCGCCAGTCGGGCGAGTGGTAGCGTCCGGGCCGCAGGCAAACCAAGGCGGCGCTGGCCGCCTTTTTTTTGGCACACTGGGCCGGCGCCTTCCCGCGCCAAGGACGCCCCGATGGAAACCCGCCCGCCGCTGCCCCCGTTCACGATCGAAACCGCCGCCCAGAAGGTGCGAATGGCCGAAGACGCATGGAACAGCCGCGACCCGGGGCGCGTGATCCAGGTCTATACCGAGGACACCCGCTGGCGTAACCGGGCCGAGTTTCCGGTGGGACGCGAGGAGGTCCGGCAGTTCCTGGCGCGCAAGTGGAACCGCGAACTCGAGTACCGCCTGATCAAGGAGCTGTGGTCCTTCACCGGCCACCGGATCGCGGTGCGCTTCGCCTACGAATGGCACGACGATTCGGGCCAGTGGTTCCGCAGCTACGGCAACGAGAACTGGGAATTCACCAATGAGGGCTTGATGCAGCGGCGCTACGCCAGCATCAACGACCTGCCGATCACCGGCGACGACCGCAAGTTCTTCTGGCCGCTGGGCCGCCGGCCGGACGACTATCCGGGCCTGAACGCCCTCGGACTCTGACAAGCTGCCGACGCCATGCCTGGCGGCACCCTCCACGTCCTGACAACGCCGGCGCCGGCCACCGGGCCGATCTCGCATCCGCTCTGGCAACACCAGCTCGGGCTGCTGCTGGAATCCACCGGCGAAGGCATCTTCGGGGTCGACCTGGACGGCCACTGCATGTTCATCAACCAGGCCGGCGCCCGCATGATCGGCTTCGAGCCGCGCGAGGTGCTCGGGCGCAACATGCACGAGCTGACTCATCACTCGCACCCTGACGGCAGCGCCTACCCGGACACCGACTGCCAGATCTTCAACGCGTTCCGGCGCGGCCTGCCGTGCCGCATCGACACCGAGGTGTTCTGGCGCCGCGACCACAGTTCTTTCCCGGTCGAGTATTCGAGCTATCCGATCATCGATGGCGACGAGGTCCGCGGCGCCGTCATCACCTTCGTCGACATCACCGAACGCAAGCGGGCGCGCAGCGAGCTGGAACGGGCCAAGGCGCAACTGGAGCTGCGGGTTTCGCAGCGCACCAGCGAGCTGTCGGCGGCGCTGGACCAGCAGCGCGAGCTGGCCGCGTATTCCGAAACCGTCCGTGAGCAGGAGCGCACCCGGATCGCGCGCGAAGTGCACGACGAGCTGGGCAGTCTGCTGGTGGCGCTGAAGATGGACGTCAACTGGCTGGACAAACGCTTGTCGGAGCAGCCGCAGCGAGCGGCCAGGGCGGCGCAGGAGATGCGCGACCGGATGCGCAGCAAGTGCCAGGACATGAGCCGGCAGATCGAGAGCGCCGTCGACAACGTCGGCCGGATCATTACCGACCTGCGGCCCAGCATCCTGGATCATCAGGGCCTGTGGGCGGCGCTGGAATGGCAGGCCCATGAATTCGTCCGCTCGTCGGAGCTGGAGCTGCACTGGGACGCCTGCGCGGAAGAGCTGCGCGAGCTTTCCGGGCCGCCGGCGATGGCGGTATTCCGGATTTTCCAGGAGATGCTCAGCAACGTTGGCCGCCATGCCGACGCGACGCGGCTGTCGGTGCGCATCGGCGGCGATGACACCGGGCTGGCGATCACGGTTGCCGACAACGGCCGTGGCGCGGCGCCGCAAGCTTTCGAGGCCTCCAGCGCGTATGGCGTGCTGGGCATGCGCGAGCGGGCGCGCCAGTTCGGCGGCCGGATCGCGATCGACAGCGAAGTTGGGCGCGGCTGCGCCTTCACCCTCACGCTGCCCTGGCCCCATGGCTAGCATCCGCGTCCTGCTGGGAGACGACCACCGGATCGTCCGCGAAGGCCTCAAGCAGGTGCTGGCGGACGCGCCGGAGATCGAGGTGGTGGCGGAAGCCATCAACGGCCAGCAAGTGCTCGATACGGTCCAGGCGCTGCAAGGCCGGGAGGGGCTGGAAGTGGTGCTGCTGGACATCGCCATGCCCGGGCGCGACGGCCTGGACGTGCTGCAGGCGCTGCGGCTGGCCTGGCCGTCGCTGCCTGTGCTGATGCTCAGCACCTACCCGGAGCGCCAGTACGCAGTCCGCTGCATCAAGCTCGGCGCCTCCGGCTACCTCAATAAGAGCGCGGATCCGGACGTCATGATCGCCGCCGTCCACAAGGTGGCAGACGGGGGCGTGTTCGTCACTCCCGCCACCGCGGAGGCGCTGGCCGGCGCCGTCGGCGGGCCGGGTGCGCGGCCTGGCGCCGAAGCCCTGTCGCACCGCGAGCACCAGGTGTTCCGCCTCCTCATCCTGGGGCACAGCGTGAGCGAGATTGGTGCGCAACTGCAGCTCGCGCCCAACACCGTCAGCACCTACCGGGCCCGGATCCTGGAAAAGACCGGCACCCGCAACGATGTGGAACTGGCGCTCTACGCCGAAAGACTGGGCAAGGGCGGCGATTTGTAGGGGCGCCACTACACGCCGTCATGCCGTCGTGGGCGATTTGATGGCGGCCGGGCCGCGGCGCCGGAACGGGCGTGACGCTTGCAATGGAACTGCATCTTCCACCGAGGTGCACCATGTCCAACGCTCCAGATGCCTACGATGCCGACCGCCCGCTGATGCTGCGCTGTGCCTGCGGCCAGGACCACGCGCCCGGCGAACACGCACTGCAGGCGCCCCGCAGCGCCGAGGAGCATTCCCTGAGTTTCATGGAAGCCAGCCTGGTGAAGGCGATCTTCCCGGTGGACCGCGTGCGGCGCAGCTTCCTGCGGGCCGTCGGCGCCAACACGGCACGCGCCGCGATCGCTTCGCTCTTGCCGCTTTCGTCGCTGCAGGCCATGGCGCAGGAGAAGCGCCCGCTGGAAAAGAAGGACCTGAAGATCGGCTTCATCGCCATCACCTGCGCGACGCCGCTGATCATGGCCGACCCGCTGGGCTTCTATAAAAAGGAAGGCCTGAACGTCCAGTTGAACAAGACCGCGGGCTGGGCGCTGATCCGCGACAAGATGATCAACAAGGAGCACGACGCCAGCCACTTCCTGTCGCCGATGCCGCTGGCCATGAGCATGGGGCTGGGCTCCAACCAGGTGGCGATGAACGACGCCACCATCCAGAACACCAACGGCCAGGCGATCACGCTGCACGCCAGGCACAAGAACAACCGCGACCCGAAAAACTGGAAGGGCATGAAGTGCGCCGTGCCTTTCGAGTACAGCATGC
>JACMQP010000347.1 GCA_014376915.1 Ramlibacter sp. | reverse complement strand
GTCTTTGCGGCCGCCTTACCGGCGTCGCGCCGACCGCACGCTGCGCACGTCGGCAACGACCCCCAGCACCTTGGCCAGCCGCGCCGAATCGGCCACTTCGACCGTGAACGTCATCCAGGCCGTGCCCTTGACGGACTGCGTTTGCACGCCGATCACGTTCATCTTCTCCTTGGCGAACACTTCGGAGATGTCGCGCAACAGGCCCTGACGGTCGGCCGCCTCGACCGACACGTCGACCGGATAGACCGCTGCGCCCTCGCCGCGCGGCTTGCCCCACTCCACGTCGATCAACCGCTCGGCGTTGCGCGCCGCCAGCTCGCGGAAGTTGCTGCAGTTGAGCCGGTGGACGCTCACGCCCTTGCCCCGCGTGACGAAGCCGCCGATGGCGTCCGGTGGCGCGGGCTTGCAGCAGCGGGCCAGCTGCGTCATCAGGGAGTCGATGCCCACGACCAGCACGCCGCCCTTTGGCGCTTTCTCGGCGCGTGGCTTCCTGAGCAGCAAGAAGTCGTCCACTGCCGGCGGCGCCTCGGCCGGCCGCAGCAAGGTCTCGATGTTGCGCAGCGAGAACTCGTCCTTGCCGATGACGCCGAACAGGTCGTCGGCCGATTTGAAGCCCAGCTGCGATGCCAGATCCTCCAGCTTCACCGCGGTCCGGCCTTCGCGCTGCAGCAGCTTCTCGACCAGCTCGCGGCCGCGGGCAACCGTCTCGTGCCGCACCTGCTCGTTGAACCACGCGCGGACCTTGGCCTTGGCCCGGTGGCTGGCCAGGAAGCCCAGGTCGGCGTTGAGCCAGTCGCGCGAAGGCCCGCCCTCCTTCGCCGCGGTGATCTCCACGGTCTGACCGTTCTGCAATTGCGTGTTGAGCGGCACCTGCACGCCGTCGACACGGGCGCCGCGACAACGGTGACCGAGGCTGGTGTGCAGGGTGTACGCAAAGTCAACCGGCGTCGCATTCCGGGGCAACTCGACGATGGCCGCATCGGGCGTCAGCACGTAGATGCGGTCCTCGAACAGGCCGGCGCTGGCCCCGGCGAGGTCGCGCTCCCAGGCGAGCAGCTGGCGCAGCACCGCGATCTTGGCGTCATAGGGGCCGCTGGCCGAGACGCCGCCGTAGCCCTTGCTGCCCGCCTCCTTGTAGGCCCAGTGCGCCGCGACGCCGTGCTCCGCGTGGTCGTGCATGCCCCGGGTGCGGATCTGGATCTCGATCGGCCGGCCGGCGTCGTCGCGCACCACCGTGTGCAGCGACTGGTAGCCATTGGGCTTGGGCCTGGCGATGTAGTCGTCGAACTCGGAGCCGATGGCATCGAACTTCTCGTGCACCCACGAGAGCGCGGCATAGCAGTCCTTCACTTCGGGCACGATCACCCGCAGCGCGCGGACGTCGAACACATGCTCGAAATCCAGCGACTTGCCGCGCATCTTCTTCACGATGCTGTAGATGTGCTTGGGCCGGCCATGCACCTGCGCCTGGACGCCCTGCGACTTGAGATCGGCTTCCAGCCTCGATCGCAATTGCTCGACGTAAGCCTCGCGCTCGGTGCGCTTTTCGTCGAGCAGGCCCGCGACCTGCCGGTAGATCTCCGGCTCCAGGAAGCGAAAGGCCAGGTCTTCGATTTCCCACTTCACCTGCCAGATGCCCAGCCGGTCGGCCAGCGGCGCGAACACGTTCAGCGCCTCGCGCGCCACGGAGGGCGGCGCCTGCGTCTTGTGCGCCGCATGGAAGCGCAGCGTCTGCAGCCGCGACGCCAGCCGCAGCATCACCACCCGCAGGTCGCGCGAGAAGGCCAGCAGCATCTTGCGCACGTTCTCGGTCTGCCGCTTGGGATCGTCCACCGGGTTGCCGGCTTCTGCCGCTTCGCGGGTCTGCTGCTGCACCTTCACCAGCTTGGTGGTTTCGATCGCGAGCGCCGCGTAGTTCTCGCCGAATGCCTTGGCGATCACCTCGTGCGGCTTGTTCAGGTGGCTGCAGGAGTAGACCAGGTAACTCGCCGCCTGCATCGCTTCGGAGCCGCCCATGACTTTCAGGATGTGGGCCACCGCGTCGGCGTGTTCCAGCGTGTTCTCGCCGGTGTCCAGCGTTTCCTGCGCGATGAACGGTTCGGCGAAGGTACGCGCCCGCAGCAGCGCATCGGCCTGCACCGGCAGGCTTTGCTCGGTCGCCGCGATCAGCTCGGAAACCTGGCCCTGCCCGGGCGATTCGGCCGCCAGGCTTTTCATGGCGCGTCAACCAGGAACGCGACCACAGCCTCCACCTGCTCGTCGTTTACGAAGGTCGGGGCGTGGCCGACACCCGCGAATTCCACCAGCCGGGGCTTCGGACCGCGTGCCGTCATGGCGTCGGCGGTCGGCCGCGAGAGCAGGTCCGACTTGGCGCCGCGCGTCAGCAGCGTCTGCGCCTTGAGGTTGTCGTACAGCTGCCAAAGCGCCGCCTCGCCCTGGGCTGCCGATTCTTCGCTCAGGGTGCGAAAGGGCACGGCGATCGCCGGGTCGTAGTGCAACGTGTAGCCGCCTTCGGGCAGCGGCTTCACCATCGCCTGCGACAGCGCCAACCACTGTTCGGGCGTGTGCGGCCCGAAGCTGGTCGAGATTGCCCACATCGCGTCCGCGGCCTGCTGCACCGACTCGAACCGGCCCGTGTTGCCGAGGTAGTTGCTGATGCGGGCCAGTGCCTGCCACTGGATCGCCGGGCCGACGTCGTTGAGCACCAGGCGGCGCACCGGGACCGGCAGCGGCAGGCCGTCGGTCCCGCACACCGCCATGCCGATCAACCCACCCATGCTGGTGCCGACCCAGTCCAGGCGCGCGATCGGCGCGGCCTGGTGCAGCTGCGCCAACAGCAACAGCATGTCCCCGGCATAGGCCGGGATCTGGTAGCCCATCGGGTCCTTGAGCCAGTCGCTGCGACCCCGGCCGACGACGTCGGGACAAACCACGCGCAGCTTGCCGCCGGCCCGCCGCACCAGCGCCTGGGCCAGCACGTCGAAGTCGCGACCCTGGCGGGACAGGCCATGCACGCACACCATGGCGTGCGGCGCGGCAGCGTCGCCCCACTGCCAGAACGCCATCCGGTGGCCACCCGCCGCGTCGGGGCAGGTTACGTAGTTCAGCGTAGGTTCAGGCATGGAAATCAAAAAACCGCATACTTGCGCGGCCGTATTTTTTCTCGTCAACCCCATCCTAATTCAAGACTGGAGACCGCCATGCTCAAAGGCAAGACCGCACTCGTGACAGGCTCGACCAGCGGCATCGGCCTGGGGATCGCAAAGGCGCTGGCACGCCAGGGCGCCAACATTGTCATGAACGGTTTCGGTGACGTCGATGGTCCCAAGGCGGAGATCGAGGCGCTGGGAGCGAAGGCCGCGCATCACGGCGCCGACATGAGCAAGCCGGCCGAGATTGACGAGATGATGAAGTTCGCCGCCTCGAAGTTCGGGCGCGTCGACATCCTGGTCAACAACGCCGGCATCCAGCACGTCGCGAACGTGGAGGATTTTCCGGTCGAAAAATGGGACGCGATCATCGCGATCAATCTGAGCAGCGCTTTCCACACGACGCGGCTGGCGATCCCCGCGATGCGGGCCGCGAACTGGGGGCGCATCATCAACGTGGCCTCTGCCCACGGGCTGGTGGCCTCACCGCAAAAATCGGCTTACGTTGCTTCCAAGCACGGGCTCGTCGGTTTCACCAAGTCGATCGCCCTGGAAACCGCGACCACCGGCATCACGTCCAACGCCATCTGCCCCGGCTGGGTACTGACGCCGCTGGTGCAAAAACAGATCGACGCGCGCGCCGGGCGCGAAGGCATTTCGGTCGAAACCGCCAGGCTGGAGCTGCTGGCGGAGAAGGAGCCGTCCCTGCAGTTCACCACGCCGGACGAACTGGGCGAACTGGCCGTCTTTTTCTGTTCCGACGCCGCCAAGAACGTGCGCGGCGTGGCCTGGAACATGGACGGCGGCTGGGTCGCCCAGTAACAAGCGCGGTGCAGCTGCAGCTAGCGCAGCTGCACCGAACCCGAAACGGTGACGACCACCGAACTTTTGCCGGCCTGGACCGGCGCCGGCGCATCGGCCTGCGCCGACTTCAGTTCCATCGCCATCACACGCGGCCGCGGGTAGCCCTGGTCGTTGCTGTTGACCGAGACCTCGCGCAACGTATAGCCGGCAAAGCCGAAGGCCCGGGCCAGCTCCGTGGCCTTGGTCTGAAAGCGCTCGATCGCCATCGCCTGGGCATCCCCTTCAACCTTCGCTCGCTGCTCGCGGCTGAGGCCAAAGGCGACGCCACCCATGGTCATGGTCTGGATCTTCGCGGCGGTACCGGTGATGCGCGCGAAGTCGCGGCCTTCCAGCACCAGCTCCGCCACGCCCTGCCAGCCGTTGACCTTGCCATCCCGGGAGTAGCGCGGATACAGGCTGAAGTTGCCGGTCCGCACGTCCAGCTGCCCGGGCGACGCCGCCTTCTGCGCTTCGGTCAACGCCGCATCGAGCGCCACCTTCAGCTGGTTTTGCACCCCCGCGGCCTCGGCTCCGTCACGCGTCGCGGTCAGGTTGAGCATCAGCAGGTCCTGCTGAACTTCGACGGTGCCGGTGGCCGACAGCTGCAGCACGTTCTGGGGTGGAGGTGCCGTTTGCGCGCCAGCGCCCAGGGTGAGCAGGGAAAAGGCGAATGCGGCGAACAGTTTCTGGTGTGTCATGAATCTGGGACGTTGGCTGGCAAAGGCGAGATTCTGCGCCCCGCACCGCGGTCAAGGCTTGGGCGGGCGGCGGCTCAGCTGCTGGATCTGGCGACGCAGCTCGGCCCGCTCCTGGGCAGTGAGGTGGCGCGGACCGGTGGCCGCCGCCCCGGACGCCTGGCTTTGCTGGATCGCCAGCCGCAGGTCGCTCAACGGCGGGATGGGACCGGGCTGTACCTCGCCGGCCAGGCCCGCGAGCGGCACCAGGAGGATCAACAGAAACGTCTTCATGGCTGCATTGAACTCGGCCCTGCAGCGCAGCCATACCCTCTTGAAAGTGAATGGATGCGCTGCAGGGCAACATTTGTAACAATGGGTCAAGATATCGGGAAAAACCCTGCCAAGGCGCTCAAAATCAGCGCTGTTACAAATACGCGTTGGGAGCGACATGAACCAAGCTGCAGCCAAAACCGACAAGATCCTCGTCGTTGACGACGACGCCCGCATCCGAGACCTGCTGCGCCGCTACCTCACTCAGGAAGGCTTCGAAGTGATCCTGGCCGAGGACGGCAAGGCCTTGAACCGCCTGATGCTGCGGGAAACAGCCGATCTGATCGTGCTGGATCTGATGATGCCCGGCGAAGACGGCCTGTCCATCTGCCGCCGCCTGCGCGCGGCCAACGACCGAACCCCGATCATCATGCTGACCGCCAAAGGCGAAGACGTCGACCGCATTGTCGGGCTGGAAGTCGGCGCCGACGACTACCTCGGCAAGCCGTTCAATCCGCGCGAACTGCTGGCCCGCGTGCACGCGGTACTGCGCCGCCGTCCGGCTCAGGAAGCGCCGGGCGCTCCGTCCAGCGACAACGAAGTCGTGAATTTCGGCCCTTTCGCCTTCGACCTGGGTGCTCGCACCCTGCGCAAGAACGGCGAGGAACTGCCGCTGACAACCGGCGAATTTGCCATGCTCAAGGCTCTTGTGCGCCACCCGCGCCAGCCGCTCTCGCGCGAAAAGCTGGCCCAGCTGGCCCGTGGCCGCGAATTCGAACCGTTTGACCGCAGCCTGGACGTGCAGGTCTCGCGTCTGCGCAAGCTGGTCGAAGTCGACGCCGCCGCGCCGCGTTATATTCAGACTGTATGGGGTGTCGGCTACGTGTTCGTGCCGGACGGAGCGGGCTGAGCCCGGAAGTCCAGCCATGTGCTGACCGCGCGCAATCCAACAGGCAGGGACAACACATGAGCAGAGGACTGGTTTGATCCGCGCCGTCACCACAAGCATCGATGCGACTGGCCCCGCGCCGTTGGAAACGGCACCAGCGCCGCTGGAAATGCGGCCCCGGGTGGGGCTGTCGCTGTTCTGGCGCACTTTCTTCCTTTTGTCGCTGTTGCTGATCGGCAGCATCGTGGCTTGGCTGCAGACCTTCCGTGCGCTCGAGTTCGAGCCGCGGGCGGTGCAGACGGCCCAGCAAATCGCCTCCCTGGTCAATCTCAGCCGGGCAGCGCTCATCCATTCCGATTCCATCCAGCGCGTGTCGCTGATCAAGACCCTGGCCGACCAGGAGGGCGTGCGGATCTCGCCGCGCGAGCCGACCGACCGCTTCGTCAGCTTCGACTCCGGGGGACTCGACAGCCGCATCGTGGATGAGCTGGTGACCCGGCTGGGGCCCGGCACCACCGTCGCCGGCAGCGTCAACGGCGAAGAAGGTCTGTGGGTCGGCTTCCGGATCGATACGGACCATTACTGGATCCTGATGGACAAGGCCCGCTTCACCCAGGTCGGCAGCCGGACCTGGCTGATCTGGCTGATCACTGCGGCGGGACTGTCGCTGGCAGGGGCGGCCCTGATCGCCCGGCTGATCAACCGGCCGCTCAAACAGCTGTCGTTCGCCGCCAGCCGCGTGCGGGACGGCGACTTCGACGCCAGCCGCCTCGACGAGAAGGCGGTGACGAGCGAAATCCGCGAGGTCAACATCGGCTTCAACCGGATGGCGCAGCAGCTCGCCAAGATCGAGCAGGACCGGGCCGTGATGCTGGCCGGCATCTCGCATGACCTGCGCACGCCGCTGGCGCGCCTGCGGCTGGAAACCGAAATGAGCGTGGCCGACCAGGACGCCCGCGACCACATGGCGGCGGACATCAACCAGCTCGACGCCATCATCGACAAATTCCTCGACTACGCCCGGCCGGACCACGCCGAGCTCAAGCCGGTACTGCTCAACGACGTGATCGAAGCCTGCCTGTACGCGGTACAGGACCAGGGCGACATGCGGATCAACCTCGACGTTGCCAAGGGCCTGTACGTGCTGGCCGATGAGGTCGAGCTAGCGCGCGTGATTTCCAACCTGCTGGAAAATGCGCGCCGCTACGGCAAGACACCGGAAACCGGCATCGCCGTGGTCGACATCAACGCCAAGTCAAGCAACGAGTGGGTGCTGCTCAAAGTTCGCGACCATGGCATGGGCGTGGCGCCGGAAGCGCTCCCCAACCTGATCAAGCCCTTCTTCCGTGGCGACGCGGCCCGCACTGCCGCCACCGGCGCCGGCCTGGGCCTGGCCATTGTCGACAAGACGGTGCAGCGGATGGGCGGCATCTTCGCACTGGCGAACACCACCTCGGGCGGGCTGGCCGCGCACATCAAGTTGCAGAAACCAAAGGCTTCGAACAAGGGAACCGAGGCAGAGCCGAACCGGGCGTCCGAGGCGTCGACTCACTGAGCCTGGGCGGGAAAGCGCGAGCGGAAGGCCCGGTCGCGCCGCGGCGTCAAGGCCATGACGCGCGAATCTGGTACCCGGCGGGCGCACCCCAGTGCCGTCATGCACTCCAGGCGGCTGCTGTTTTGGCGCGATGCCGGCGGGACGCCCTAGCCGGCTCCTTCATAATCGCTGCTCCGCGCATTTCAGGGAATGCCCACAGCGGTACGGCTGCCATGCCCGCTCCACGCAAGCTATGAATTCATCCCGTCGCCCGTTCCTGGCAGTCTTCCTGCTGCTCGTCCTCGCCTATTGCGTCTGGCTGCTGACCTTCTGGCCGGGCGTGCTGGGACAGGACAGCCTGGCCGTCATCCTGCAGATCGAGGAAAGCAAGATCCAGTCCGGGAAGCCGATTTTCTGGTACCTGTTCGTCAAGTGGCTGTACGAGCCCCATCGCCTGATCGAGGTGTCGGTGGCCGTGCAGTTGCTGCTCAGCGCCTTCATCTTCGCGCGCATCCTGGCCTGGTGCTGGAACCAAGGCATGCGCAAGACCTTTGCCTTCATCCTGCTGTTCATCTGCCTTGCGCCGCCCGTCCTGTACTACCAGAGCGCGCTCTATTCCGACGGCCTGTTCTCCGCCGCCGTCGCCGGACTGACGTTCGAGGCCTGGCTGATCGTGCGGGCCAGGCGGGCCAGCGCCTTCTCCCTGGCCTATCTCGCGGTCCTGGCGCCGATCGCGCTGTTCTTCCGCGCCAACGGCATCTTCATGCTCGTGATCCTGGTGCCGGTCCTGCTGGCGGTGCCGCGCCGCGACAAGCTGAAGATCTCGGCCATCTTCCTGTTCTGGCTCGCCTGCTTCGTGGTGGCGAACTACACGCACAAATCGATGGCCAGGCACGGCACGCTCTTTCCGCTGGCGATCTACGAGACGATCAACTTTCTGCAACCCTACGTCAACAGGACCCGCGTCACGGGCGTCGACGATCTGGTCACGCCCGACACCATTACCTTTCTCGAGCGCCGCAAGCCGATCAAGGAGATCCTGGCCTTCTACGACCGCGACTACTGGGATCCGCTGGTGTACCGGGCAGCGGGGCCGGGTTTCCTTTCGCTCAGCAAGCAGGAGAAGGCCCTGGTCGTTCAAGAGTTCTTCTGCTGCAACCTGTGGAAGAACATCCCCGCCTTCACCGCCAGCCGGGTCAACATCTTCCTGGTGGC
>JACMQP010000043.1 GCA_014376915.1 Ramlibacter sp. | reverse complement strand
GAATTGCCGGCCGGCGCCGACTACTGGGACTTCGACTGCCGCTTCGGCGCCACGCAGGAAACGGCGCAGCCGGCGCACCTGTCAACGCTCATCGGCCTGGTCGACGGGGTGGCCAGGGAAGGCGGCAGCCAGTTCTACATCGAGATCCTGGCCAAGGCGGCGCAGCGCAAGGCGCGCCCGGCCGAAGCCGCCGAGGCCGAACCCCAGCTCTAGGTTTCAGCCGCCCTTGACGGCCGCGGCCCGCAGCTTGTCCTTCTTGCTCGGGCGCTTGCCCTTGACGCCGCCGTTGCCCGGCCCGGCGGGCGCGGGCACTTCGGTCGGCTCAAAACCCGGCACCACCTCGCGCGGCAGCGAGAGGCCCTGGCGCTTCTCGATCAGGGCGAAATGCGCATCGGTTCCGGCGCTGACGAAACTCACCGCCAGGCCAGGCTCGCCGGCGCGTCCGGTGCGGCCGATGCGGTGCACGTAGTCGACGGCGGAGCGCGGCAGGTCGTAGTTGATCACCACCGGCAACTGCGCGATGTCGATACCGCGTGCGGCCAGGTCGGTGGTCACCACCACATCCCACTGCTCGTTCTTGAACTCGGCCAGCACCTTGGTGCGGGCGCCCTGGCTGAGATCGCCATGAAACGGCGTGGCGAAGATGCCGTTCTTGTGCAGCTTCCAGGCGACGTGCTCGGCGGCGTACTTGGTGGCGACGAACACCAGGACGCGCGACCAGTCGTTTTCCTTGAGCAGGTGGCGCAGCAGCTCGGTCCGCTTGATGGCGTCCACTGCGATCACGCGTTGCACGATGTTCGGCTCGTTGGCGGGCGTGGCTTCCACCTCCAGTCGCACCGGCTCACGCAGCAGCGTCTGCACCAGCGCCTGGACCTCCGGCGGGAAGGTCGCCGAGAAGAACAGGTTCTGCCGCTGCGCGGGCAGCAGCGCCAGCACCCGCTGCAGTTCCTCGGCAAAGCCCAGGTCCAGCAGCCGGTCGGCTTCGTCCAGCACCAGGATCCCGACGCCGGACAGCTTGAGTGCGTTCTGTTCCAGCAGGTCCAGCAGCCGGCCCGGCGTGGCGACCACCACGTCGGCGCCGCCCCGCAGGCTCATCATCTGCGGGTTGATGGAGACGCCGCCGAACAGCACGGCGATCTTCAGGCGCTGCGGCAGCTGGCTGCCCAGGCTGCGCAGCACCTCGCCCACCTGCGCCGCCAGCTCGCGTGTGGGCACCAGCACCAGCGCGCGCACCCGCCGCGGCGTGTGGGACTGGCCCTCTTGCAGCCGCTGCAGCAGCGGCAGCCCGAAGGCGCCGGTCTTGCCGGAGCCGGTCTGCGCTGACGCCAGCAGGTCGGCGCCGCGCAGGATGACGGGAATCGCCTGCGCCTGGACCGGCGTTGGCGTGTGGAAACCGAGCTCGCCCGCGGCGCGGACAAGATCAGGGGAGAGGCCGAGGGAGGTGAATGGCATGTGGGAACTTCGGACCAGTTTAACGGCGGCGTGCGGTCCGATCCGCTGCCGGTCGCGACCGGCCTTCAGTAAGCCCAGAACGGTCCGTTGCCTCTTGGCGTGGGTGCGCCGCCGATGCCGACGAACACGGTGCGGCCGAAGAAAAACGGCAGTCCCCAGTCGAACGTGCGGGGCAGTCCGGCGGTACCGGCAGCATGCAGCGCGATCACGCCCGACCCGGCGGTCGGCAGTCTTTCCACGATGAAGTCGACCGTGCCGCTGGCGCCGTTGGCGGAAACGTTCAAAGCGCTGAGCGACAGCGGCGTCGACGGGCAAAAAAAGCCGGTGGAGCATTGCGGGATGCCCGCGTCGTTGAAGAAGAGCCCGTTGGAGCCGCTGTCGATGAAGCTCGACGTGTAGCTCGTTCCCTTGTAGACGGTGGTGAAGTTGCCCCGGTCGTTGGTGGCGTACGCGGTGCTGTTGCCCATCTGGTTGTTGGCCTGGGTGCCGAGGCCGAAGGTGAGCGTTCCCAGCAGGCTGGTCGACCCGCCGATCGGCACGGCGGGCAGGGTGATGCCCAGGCCGTTGTTGTCCACCGCCAGGGCCACCACCGGGTTCACCACCTGCGACTCCAGCGGCAGCGTGGTCCCGCTGCAGCCGCCGGCCGGGCAGCTGTAGTACAGGCCGATTGCCGCGCTCGCAACGCAGGCGGCGCCGCAGTCCTGCCGGGAGGTGCCGACGCCCAGGATGCCGTTGGCGCCGAGCGCCGCGACCGTGCTCACATTGGCGCCGGTGCCGCTGCAGGCGAACGGGACGCTGGCATAAGCGGCGCCCGGATCGCCGATGACCTGGACCGGGATGCCGGCGGCCGTCTCGCCGCCGAGCCGGACATCGGCCCGCCGGACCGCGCCCCAGGTGAAGCCGCTGGTGAACTGGCCGCATTCGCCTACCGGCGCAGTTGCCGCGTTGGCGACCGCCGGCAGGTTGATGCCTGTGCCCAGCGCCGATGCCATCAGGCGCAGGCCGTTCGAGCCGGTGTCCACCAGCACGCGGTCCACCGTGCGGCAGGCGGCTGTGCCGGGGATGCAGACCGTCACGCTGACAAACGGCATATTGAACGACGCGCCGTCGGGTCCCCGGTCGACGGTGATGGGCAGCGAGTTGGCCGCCGCGACGGAAAGCGTGGCGTTGGCGCTGCCCGTTCCGCCCAGGCCGGTGCAGGACAGCGTGTACGTGGGCGATCCCGCCGCAGTCACCGTGAAGGTCAGCGAGCCCGAGGTGGGTTGCGATCCGGTCCAGGCGCCCGAGGCTGCGCACACGCTGGCGTCGGCCGAAGACCATGCCAGCGTCGTGGACTGGCCGGTGAAGAGCTGGGACGCCGAGGAGCCGATCCGGACTGACGGCGCAGCAGGCGCAGCAGGCGCAGGGGCGGGCAGTGGCACCGACGGTGCGGGCGCAACCGGTGTCTGGGTGACGGCCGTGCTCTCAGGCCCGGAACCGCCACCGCCGCAGGCCACCAGCATGGCGGCAAGAGCAGCCGCGAGGGCCACGCGCAGGCTGCGCTGGCCGGCGATCAAACGCGAACACTTCATTGCAACGGCCTACTTGATGTCGGTGGGATGGAAACCGGCGGGCAGCAGGGACGGGATCCAGGCCCGGCCTTCGAAGGCGCCCATGCGACCGCCCGAAAAGATCACCAGGTCGGCTTGCTGGACGCTGACCTGCGAGCGGGATCCGCTGCGCTGCTTCTGCGCATCCGTCAGCGCCTCGAAGTGGCTGCCGAGGTGCTCCCTCAGGTCGGGGAGGTAGGGCCCGGTCCACGCGACCGCGAACACGATTCCGGCGGGGCTGACCCATTCGCGCACCTCCGTGCCCGAATCAAGGACGGTCTTCAGTTCGGTGGACGAGGCGGCCCCTGCGACGGCAGCGGCGGGGCTGCCGGACAGGATCTTTGGCATCGGTGCCGACGGCGCGCCGCCAAGGGCGGCGAAGGCCGTGCAGGAGCAGAACATCAGGATGGCGGGGAGCGAGTGTTTCATGGTGAGGCAGCGACGGTGACATGTCGGTAAGCAGCGGACCAGCGCGAAGTTCAGCGTCCGATTGAAACAGAGTTTGGGATCTGGTTTGATCGGTGCACGCACCGAGCGGATGCGCAGCACCATGAAAACCGACGTTTTCATCTGCCACGGCTCGACCGACATCTGGCTGGACGGCGCGTGGCCCCCGGGACCTAGACCCGGAGCAACCCCCGCGCCGCCAGGTTGGCGAACAGCTGGTGCAGCCCGAAGGTCCACGGCGCGATCCGGTCGCTGCTGTTGACCGTGTTTTCCAGCATGCCGAGCTTCGGTGTGGAAATCCGCACCACGTCGCCCAGCTTGTGGGTGAAGCCGCCGCCCGGATGGTCGCGGTCGTCCTTGGGCGCGAACATCGTGCCCAGGAACAGCATGAAGCCGTCCGGGTACTGGTGGTTGGCGTTCAACGTCTGCTGTACCAGGTCGAGCGGATCGCGGCTGATCTGGCGCATCGAGCTGGCGCCATTCAGCACGAAGCCGTCCGGGCCCCGAACTTCGAGATGGACGGTGCAGAGGCGCACGTCGTCCATCGAAAAGGTCGCATCGAACAGCCGGATGAACGGCCCGATGGAACAGGATGCGTTGTTGTCCTTGGCCTTGGACAGGAGCAGCGCGCTGCGGCCCTCGAAATCGCGCAGGTTGACGTCGTTGCCCAGCGTCACGCCGTGCACTTCGCCGCGGCTGTTGACCGCCAGTACGATCTCGGGCTCCGGGTTGTTCCACTCGGATTCGGGGTGGATGCCGATCTCGGCGCCGGGTCCAACCGACGACAGCACCGGCACTTTGGTGAAGACTTCCGCGTCGGGGCCGATGCCGACCTCGAGGTATTGGGACCACATACCCTGCTGGATCAGCAGTTCCTTGAGCTTCATCGCCCGGTCCGAACCCGGCACCAGGCCGGCCAGCGAGCCACCCAGCAACTCCAGCACGCGCGCGCGCACGGCTTCGGCCTGCGCGGGGTCGCCCTTGGCCTGCTCCTCGATCACCCGCTCCAGCAGGCTCTCGGCGAACGTCACGCCCGCCGCCTTGACCACCTGCAGGTCGCAGGGCGCCAGCAACTGCACCGAGTCGATGCCGCCAACGTGGAGGCCCGTGGCGGCCTGTACGGCGGCGGCCGGGTGCGGCAGCTCCAGCAGGGCGCTCATGGTGGAGAAATCGCGGGACAGGTCGAAGACGCCGTCGGCGCGGATCGCGACCACGCTCGGGCCGGCGATTGAGCCGGCCGTGGCCGGAATCCAGGCCCGGCCAACCAGCGTGCCGGCGGTGCCGTCGTCGGGAAGCACCATGGAAATGTTTTTCATGAACGGAGCCTACATGGTTGCGGCCACCGTGCTGCGCGCCGATCGGGCATGACAGGAACCCGGCAAAAAATTCAGCGGCCGCCGGCGACGTCGACGACGGTGCCGTGCACATAGGAGGCGGCGTCCGACGCCAGCCAGAGCGCCACCTCGGCCACCTCCGCGGCGCTGCCGGCCCGGCCCAGCGGCACCGCGGTTTTCGCCACCTGCTCCATCTTCGCGATGCCGCCATGGAGCGCATGGATCTCGGTGGAGATCAGGCCCGGCCGGATGGCATTGACGCGGATGCCTTCGGCGCCGACCTCCCTGGCCAGCGCCAGGTTGAAACTGTCGATTGCTCCCTTGGACGCCGCGTACGCCGCACCGCCGTTCAGGCCGCCCAGCCGCGCCGCCACCGACGACATGTTGACGATCACCCCGCCTTTGCCGCCGTGCGCAGTCGACATGCGCCGGACCGCCTCGCGCGAGCAGAAATAGATGCTGAACACGTTGGCGCGGAACAGGTCTGCCACGTTGTTCTCGTCCACGGCGTCGACCCGGAACATGGCGAGCACGCCGGCGTTGTTGACCAGCACGTCCAGCTGGCCGAAGGCCTCGTCGAGGCGCGTGAACATCCGCACCACCTCATCGAGCTGGCCGACGTCGGCCTGCAGCGCCACGGCCTCGCCGCCGGCCGCGCGGATCCGCGCCACCACGGCGTTGGCCGCCGCTTCGCTGCGCAGGTAGTTCACGCCCACCCGGTAGCCCGAGCGGCCTGCGAGCAGCGCGATTTCGGCACCGATGCCCCGGCTGGCACCGGTGACCAGCATGACTTTCTTGCCCATTACGGCGTCACTCCGGCTGGACGTTGGCTTCGCGCGCCAGCCGCGTCCACTTGACGATCTCGGTGCCGATGAAGCCCTTGAGCTGCTCCGGCGGCATCGGCATCGGTGTCAGGCCGATCGTGGCGAGCCGGTCCCTCATCTCCG
>JACMQP010000346.1 GCA_014376915.1 Ramlibacter sp. | reverse complement strand
TGCAGCTTGCCGGCGTCGTCGCGGGTGACGCTGTCGATGGCATCGGCGCGGACCACGGTGCCGCGGTGCACCTGCCAGAACTCCTGCGCGTCCAGTTGCGGCAGCAGCTCCCTGAGTGGCGTGCGCAGCAGATACTCGTGGCCGTCGGTCAGCACCCGCACATACTTGTCGGCTGACTCGAGATACAGCACCTCCGCCAGCGGCACCATGCGGATGCTGTTGCCGACGCTGGCCGGCAGCATCTTCAGTGGCCGGTCCGAGGCCTTGCCCGCCGGAGCCCCGGCCAGCAGGTTGCGCAGCTGGCCCAATGTCGCCTCGTTGTCGTTGCCACCGGGCGCCCGGCGCGCCAGCGCTTCCTGCACCTTGGCCACGGTCCTGTGCAGCCGCGCCGCCTGCACCGGCTTGACGATGTAGTCGATCGCCTGGGTCTCGAAGGCCTGCACCGCGTACTGGTCGTAGGCGGTGACGAACACCAGTGCCGGGAAGGGCCGCTCGTCCGGCCACTCGTCGGCGAGTTCCGCGGCGGCTTCGATGCCGGTCTGGCCGGGCATCCGGATATCGAAGAACAGCACGTCCGGCAACAGGGCCAGCGCCCGGGTCACGGCCGAATTGCCGTCGCCGACGGTGGCGCCGATCTGCAATTCGGGCCAGGCCTGCGCCAGCTCCTGCTGCAGCGCCAGCGCCAGCAGCGGCTCGTCCTCGGCGATCAGGGCCAGTGGCGACTTGCCGATCATGAGGCGACCGGAATGCGGACGGTGGCGCAGGCACCCTGGCCTTCACCGGTGGTGAAGTCGAGCACAGCGGCTGGCCCGTACAGCGTGGCGAGGCGCTCGCGCACCTGGGTCAGGCCGAAGCCGCTGCCCGTGGCCGCTGTCTGCGTGGTCCCGACGCCGGTGTCGACGACCTCCAGCACCAGCGCAGCGCCGTCGCGGCGCGCGCTCACGCTGATGCGTCCGCCTTCCACCTTCGGCTCCAGGCCGTGCAGGATGCTGTTTTCCACCAGCGGCTGCAGCAGCAGTGTGGGGACCGACCGCTGCGCCAGGTCGCGCGGCAACTCCAGCGTGTAGGCCAGCCGCGGTCCCATCCGCACGGTCATCAGCTCGAGGTAATCGCGCAGCCGGTCGAATTCCGCCTGCAGCGGGTGGGTGGTCGCGCGCGATGCGGTCAGCGTGGCGCGCAGGTAGGCGACGATGTGATCGAGCATGCGCTGGGCCCGCGGCGGGTCGGCCCCGATCAGCACCCGCAGGTTGGCCAGCGTGTTGAACAGCATGTGCGGCTCGAGCTGGCTTTCCAGCAGCTTCAGCTGCGCCTCGTTGGCGTGGCTGCGTGCCTCGCCCATCTTGCGTTCCAGGTACGCGCTCTTGTTGACGGTGTAGAAGTAGTAGCTGCCGGCGATGCCTGCCAGCAGGGTGATCAGGATCGAGTTGCGCAGCTGGGCGCGGGCCGGACCGCTGTCCCACGTCGACCAGCCGAACCAGCTGTCGCCGATCAGCGTGCCGATGAAATAGCCGGCGACGATGGCGCCGCAGGTCAGCCCGACGCCGGCCAGCCCGAGCGGCCAGCCGGTCTCCACGGCCGAGGGGAACAGGCCGCGGCCGAAGTCGATGACGGCCCAGGTGACCGTGCCGATGGCCACCGAGTACACCAGCGGAATTTCATACGGCTTGTCGCTGGAGAAAGCGTACTGCACGGCGGCGATGGCCAGGCAGAAGGCCAGCACCTGCAGGTAGTTGCGAAGCTTGTCGATCCAGTCGGTGCGCATTGCCGCCTCAACGGTCGCCGCGCTCGCGCAGCAGCTTCTCGCGCTCCCGGCGCACCAGCCGCTCGCGCAGGTCGCTGCCGCTGCCGATCACGAACACCGCGACGCCGTGCAGCACCAGCCCCAGGCCCCAGCCGAGCAGCGGCGCCAGCGACCAGCGCCGCGCGCCGAACCCGTAGGTCGACATGGCGAACAGGATCAGGTTGACGGCGACGTACACGGCCGCGTGGACATACCAGCCCAGTTTGGCGCCGGCGCGCTTGCGGGCGAGGCGGTCGATCTCTTCTGCCGTGAGGGGCTGGGGGGTCATGCGATCGCCATTCTAGGGGAGCAAATGCTGGGTGAAAAAGGTGACGATGCGCGTGTGCGCTGGCGGCACCAGGGCGCGGTCGAAGCCCGGCGGGTCGGACAACAGGTCGGCCGCGATGCCCGAGAGGTTGGCGCGCGGCGGCGGCGGCGACATGAGCGAACCATGGCCGGCGCTGGGCACGTCGGCCACCAGCACGCAGGTCTTGCAGGCCTGCAGCACGGCGTCGCTGTGGAAGCGCGGAACCAGCCAGCGGTCCTGGCCGGCCCGTACGATGCCCAGCGGCACGCGCGGCTGCGCCAGCGACTGCAGGTCGAAGTCCACCGAATAGGGCACCTCCGCGACCACCGCCTGGATGCGCGGTTCGTCGTGGCTGTACCAGGTGGCGTCGTCCAGCTTGTAGCGGATGACCCGGATCGCGACGGCCTTCTTCACGCCGTCCATGAAGTCGCCGCGCAGCTGGGTGGCCAGGCCCACGCAACTTGCGAAGTCGTCCTGCAGGTGCTCTTCGCAATGCTGGCGCATTCTGGCGGGCGACCAGCGGCCGCCGGCCAGCGTCAGCGCCGTGTGGCCCCCGGCCGACATGCCGTACATGCCGACCTTGTCCAGCGACAGCAGGGCTGCGAAGCGCGGATCCGCGGCCACCGAGTCGATGGCATGCGAGGTTTCGACGGGGCGCCGGCGCCAGCTCACCGGGCCGGCGTCGGCCATGCCCTTGAAGTTGTCGCCGCGGTGCTCAGGAAAGGCGACCACGAAGCCGGCCTCGGCCAGCTTGCGGGCCAGGTCGCTGTGGACCCATGGCGCGCCGCCGGAGCCGTGCGACATGACCACCAGCCGGCCGTTGCCGCGCACTGGCACGGCATCCGGCGCCACCTGCAACGTGTAGGGCCCACGCTGCGTGGACTGGTCCGGGCTGGCGGCCGGATAGAAGACGGTGACTTGTCCGTCGCCTTCCCGCCCGGACAGGGCCGTCAGGCCAACTCCGGCCTGGGTGCAGGCTGCGGCCAACGCCAGCAAGCAGGTCAGGAAATGGCGC
>JACMQP010000345.1 GCA_014376915.1 Ramlibacter sp. | reverse complement strand
CATGAGCGTTTAAAGTCTTGCGACTTAGTTCCGAAGAACTTGGCAATCGCCTTCAAACGCCCACGCTTATCGGCTGTATATTTTTAATGAACCCGCTCAGCTACAGCGTCTTACCGCTTCACCTCGCCCGGCTCAGCTGCGGTCAGCTGAGCCTTGAATTATCGCTTTATTTCCAAGCCCCTGTCAAGCGATGGGGCTTGTGCTGCTTGCGTCTTGCTGCCTTTTCCTCTGAGATGAATCTCAAAGACTTCACCGCTTGCCGTTTTCAGCACAGCCTCGAATTATATACCGAACTGACCGACCGGTCCAGCCTTCGAGGCCTTTTTCACTCGGCGGACGCTGTGCTTTCGCTCTTCGCACCTTGCAGTGCCTGTCCTCACCCGAGTCGGCAATTATTGCACGGATTCTCGAGCTACCGCAAACTTGGCCTGCCACCGTTTTTGTAACTCTCACACGACCAAGGGCAGCGAGCGTCGCCGTTCGCCAGCAAGGGCGAACAGGGCCGTTGGCCACTGTGAGCGCCGATGGCGGGACCCCGAGTTAGCCAACACCGCCCAGGGGGAGATGGCTTGGCACCAGCCATGTCTTCACTGAGAGCGCACGCGCCACCTTCATTGCCAGATCGGTCGGGAAGTTTGTTTGCTCGATCGCACCCTGCTTGATGTCGATCCGGCCATGCAGCGCTGCGCTGAGCCAGCGCGGCGAGATCACATCGCCGGCTGGCTCAATGTGCAGGCTGCTGACGAGGCCGTCCTGTTCGAAAGAGGCACGCAGCATCACCGTCTGCATCGGTCGGTAGGAGTCGTGGGTCTGGTCCTCCTCCCGGGGCCAGATCAACTGAAACGGAACGCCACCGCAATCCATCGCGGCGCGCACCGCCTGCGCCACGTATCGACCTCGAGCCAGTGGCGAAAGCCACCACCCACCAGCGTGACGTGCAGCTTCAGGGCATCCTGAGCGACAACATCGATACGGCGTGCGACCGCCCGGGCCATCATCCGGCACCTGGGTCGGCACCTAGACTTTGACCTTGCCATCCTTCACGTACGCGGAGCAATTCATCGACTCCAGCGTCGCATGCGACAGATAGGACGCGCAATACCAGGCCTCGATGTGACGGTCGTTCGACTCGGCCGCCCGGCTTGTGGGCGACGCCCAGTCCTTCGATGGTCTGGGTCTCCGCCCCTGCAGACCCGAGAACGGCGTGACACAGGACCGAACGGCCCGGCCATACGCGCACCGTGCAGGCACCGCACGCCGCCACACCGCACCCGTTTCTGGCGCCAGTGAGCTCCAGCACATCCCGCGGCAGCCGCAACAGCGGCATGGCCGGATCGGCATCCACCCGCACGACTTTGCCGTTGATCTGCAATTCCACGTCGCCTGCTTGTTCCGGCTTTCGGCCCAAAATCACCCTAGCCAGCCTCATCCGCGCCAACCAGGCCGCAGTTGCATCGGCGCATTGGATAATCGCCGGCCTTATGGCACTAATTACACTTCTTGACGCGCAGCTCGCTTTTGGCCACGTGGCCTTGCTCGACCATGCAGATTTTTCACTGGAATCCGGCGAACGCGTCGGCCTGATCGGACGCAACGGCGCCGGCAAGTCCTCGCTGCTGAAAATCCTCGCGGGGATGGAAAGGCCCGACGACGGCGTGCTCCAGCTTCAGACCGGCGTGCGAATCGCATACGTCGCGCAGGAGCCCGTGCTTGATCCCGAAGCCACTGTGTTCGATGCCGCTTGCGCCGGCGTTGCCAACGTGATCGCATGGATCGACCAGTACACGCACGGCGACGGCGACCTGCACGAGTTGCAGACGGCGATCGAGCACCAGGACGGCTGGAACTGGGAGCAGCGGGTGGAGGAAACGTTGCACCGGCTGCATCTCGACAAGGACGTCGTGATTTCCACCCTGTCCGGCGGCACTAGGAAGCGTGTCGCCCTGGCGCAGGCACTGGTGAGCCGGCCCGACGTGCTGCTGCTGGACGAGCCTACCAATCACCTGGACCTGGACTCGATCGAATGGCTGGAAGACCTGCTGATCGACTTCAATGGCAGCGTCGTGACCATTACCCACGACCGCACGTTCCTGGACCGGGTGGCCACTCGCATCGTCGAACTCGATCGCGGCCACCTGCTGACCTATCCAGGCAACTTCAGCCAGTACCAGGTGCTCAAGGAAGAACAGGCGGCGCAGGAAGCCGTCATCAGCGCCAAAGCCGACAAGCTGCTGGCGCAGGAGGAAATCTGGATCCGCAAAGGTGTCGAAGCGCGCCGCACACGGGCCGTCGCACGGATCGAGCGGCTCGACGTTCTGCGCAACCAGCGTGCTGCCCGGCGAGACGCGCTGGGCAGCGTGAAGCTCGATGTCGCTGCCGGTCAGAGCAGCGGCAAGATCGTCGCCGAACTGACCGAAGTGAACAAGTCATTCGGCGACAAGCTGATCGTCCGCAACTTCAGCGCCACCATCCTGCGTGGCGACAAGGTCGGCCTGATCGGCCCCAATGGCGCCGGCAAGACGACCCTGCTGAAACTGATCCTCGGAGAACTAGCCCCCGATAGCGGCAAGGTCCGCCAGGGCTCCAATCTGCAGGTCGCCTATTTCGACCAGATGCGCAACGCCCTCGACCTGAATGCGACGCTGGAGGATTTCATCAGCCCGGGCAGCGAATGGATCGAGATCGGCAACCAGCGCAAGCACGTCAAGAGCTATCTGGGGGACTTTCTGTTCTCGCCGGCACGCGCGAATTCTCCGGTCCGCTCACTCTCGGGCGGCGAACGCAACCGGCTGCTGCTGGCGCGGCTGTTCGCCAGGCCGGCCAACGTGCTGGTGCTGGACGAGCCGACCAACGACCTCGATATCGACACGCTCGAACTGCTCGAAGACCTGCTGCAGAACTACGACGGCACAGTGTTCCTGGTCAGCCATGACCGCACGTTCCTGGACAACGTCGTGACCAGCACCATTGCGTTCGAAGGCGATGGTCGCTGGCGCGAATATGAAGGCGGCGTGCAGGACTGGTTGGTGCAGTCGCGCCGTTCGCGCGAGTTCGCGCAGGCCCAGGAAGCCGCCGCGGCGAAGAACGCGCCCAAAGCTGCGGCCGCCAGCAACACCGCCGCCGCGCCCGCCGCCACGGCGACCCCGCCGAAAAAGAAGCTCTCATTCAAGGAGCAGCGCGAGCTGCAGTCCTTGCCGGCACTGATCGAGAGTCTGGAACAGGAGCAGGCTGCGATCACCGGCGAACTCGCCGACGGCGGCCTCTATGCGCGCGACCCGGAGCGCGCCAGTGAACTTGGCGCGCGCAACGCGCGCATCGAGGAAGAGTTGCTGGAGGCGCTTGAGCGTTGGGAGAAGCTAGGCGCGTCCTGAGCCGCTGTCCTGCACAAATTTAGGGCGACGGCTGACTTTTTTAACGCGTCCGGTGCAACCCGGCCGCAGGTACATTTATTGCACATGGCACAACCTCCATCTTCCTTCGCCGCTTCTTCCCGAGGCCATGGCTGGCTATTCCTGCTGCGCGTCGTGCTGGTGTCGATGCTGGCGACCTGGGCCGCGGGCTGCGCCAGCCTGCCAAGCAGCGTCGCCCGGCCGGTGTCGACGGCGTTCAACGCTCCGGATGACACCTCGCTCGGTCGGTTGGCACTGAAGCGGCGTGCGCAAGCGACGGCCCGTGCCGACTCCGGCTTTCGGTTGCTGGACAGCGTGGACATTGCCTTCACCAGCCGGCTGGCGCTGATCGAAGGCGCCCAGCGGACGCTGGACCTGCAGTACTACGCCATCCACGCCGACAGCAGCACCAAACAGTTGCTCGAGCGCCTGACGGCAGCCGCCGAGCGCGGCGTCCGCGTGCGCATCCTGCTCGATGACTTCAACAGCGTGGGAGCGGATGCCCAGGTGCTGCGGCTGGCTTTCCTCAAGAACATCGAACTGCGCCTGTACAACCCGCTGCCGGGCTCGCGCGCCTCGCTGATCGGCCGCATCTTCACCTCGCTGCACGACATCGGCCAGATTCAGAAACGCATGCACAACAAGCTCTTCATCGCCGACAACGCATGGGGCATCACCGGCGGCCGCAACCTGGGCGACGCCTACTTCGGGCGCGGCGAGGAGAGCAATTTCGTCGACCTGGACGTGTTGGCGGCGGGCCGCATCGTGCGCGACATGTCCGCCAGCTTCGACACGTACTGGAATAACGAACTCGCCTATCCGGTTGAAGCGCTGCTGGACAAACAAGACCTGGACCGGTTGCGCAAGCCCCAACCGGTCGCCAGCGGCATCGATGCGTCGCAGTCACCGAAGACCACGCAGGTCGAGGTGACGGTGACGCACACGGCATCGGTGCTGCCGGACGTCACCACGACCGGCGTGCAAAGCCAAGTGCTCGACCTGCAGCAGGTTCCCTTGATCTGGGCGCCATCGGCGCTGATGGTCGACAAGCCGGGGAAAGTCGGCCCCGGCGACGACGAAGTCGATGCCGGCGACACACTCATCGACGGCCTGCTGGCGCTGATGGGACAGGCCAAATCGGACGTTCTGATCCTTTCCCCTTACTTTGTCCCCGGCCAGCGGATGATGCAGGTCTTTCGCGAGCTGCGACGGCGGGGGATTCGAATCCGGGTCTTGACCAATTCGCTCGCCTCCAACGACGCCCCAGCGGCGCACGCCGGTTACGCGCGTTATCGCAAGCGGCTGCTTGAAATGGGCGTGGAGCTGTATGAAATGCGGGCTGAGCAGGAAGGTTCGGCCGGCGGCTTGGGGTCGGGCATCAACTTCCGGGCAGCCCAGTCGGGAGGCCCGTTCGGCTCGGGCGGCGGCGTCGGGGGCTCCAAGGCCAGCAGCGGCCGGGCCAGCCTGCACAGCAAAGCGGTGATCATCGACGGCCGCCTGGCCGTGATCGGCTCGATGAACCTCGACCTGCGCTCGCAACTGAAAAACAGCGAAGTCGCGCTGGTGATCCGCAGCGTGGCGCTGGCCCGCGAGTCGACCCGGCTGGTCGAAAACAGCCTGGCCAACGGCGCCTACCGGCTTGAGCTCGCCGGCGATTCGCTGCTCTGGCGCGCCCCCGCCGGCGCGCCGTTCAAGGACGCCACCAGCGAACCGGATGCCAGCACCAAGCTGAAGTTTCTGGTGCGGGTGCTGGGGCCGCTGGCCCCTGAAGAGATGCTTTGACCGGCCGGCGGCTTCGACCGCCTCGATTCACATCTTGCGGACCAGGTGCGCGTACATGCGCCAGAACGCGGCCTCCTGCGTGGTGGCGAAATTGATCCGCATCAGGGTGCTCGGCTTGCGTTCGGCGTGGAACAGCGCCCCCGGCGCCAGCAGGTAGCCCTCGTCCAGCATGCTTTGCGACAACGCGTCGGTGTCGACGCCGGTGTCGACCCAGCCGAACAGTCCCGCAGGCTCTGCAGCGAAGCGGCAGCCGGCGTTGAGCGCCAGCTTCACGCTGCGGCTGCGAGCCGCGTCCAGCCGCGTGCGGATGCGCTCGGCATGGCGGCGCAGCTGGCCTTGTTCGATGCACAGCGCCAGCGCCTTTTCCAGCAGCGCGGGCGTGGTGAGGGTTCCCAACAGCTTGGTGTCCAGCAGCGGCTCGACCAGCGACGGCGGCGCTGCCAGAAAGCCGACGCGCCAGTTGGGCGCCAGGATCTTGGCAAAGCCGCTGACGTAGATGGTGCGTTGCAAGCCGTCCAGCGCGCACATCCGGGTCGCGTGCTCGGGCGCGATGTGGCTGTAGGTATCGTCCTCGACCACGTGAAAGTTGTGCTGGCTGGCCAATTGCAGGATGCGATGCGCGCTGCCGGGCGACAGGCAGTAGCCGGTCGGGTTGTGGAACACGCTCACACTGACGAACAGTTTGGGCTGGTGCAATTCGCAATAGCGTTGCATCACGTCCAGGTCCGGTCCGTCGGCCAGCCGCGGCACCGGCAGGATCCGCATTCCGAGCGCGGCCAGGCGGGCGAACTCCACGGCCCAGCCCGGCTCCTCCACCATCACCGGGTCCCCGGGCCGAAGCAGCGTGCGGCTGACAATATCCAGCGCATGGGTCGCGCCGACGGTGGTGATGATGTGTTCCGGCGCGGCATGCAGCGACAGGGCCGCCAGCTTCTTGGACAAGGCGAGGCGTAGCCCGCTGTCGCCGAGCGGCTCGCCGTACTGCAGCGACCATTCCTGCAGCGCCCGGGACGAGGCCACCTTGCGCACAGCCGCCGGCATGAAGCTGGATTTCAGCCAGTCCGGCGGGAACACGCCCATCCCGGGCTGTGGCTTGCTGCTCACCTGCTGGAACATGCCGCGGATCAGTGCGGTGGCGTCGAACGGCCGGCGCGGTTCCGGCTGCGCCGGCGCGCCCGCGGCCGGCGGCTTGCGCGCCGCCGGTCCGCGCGGGTGGGGACTGCGTGCCGACGCCAGCTCGCGCACGAAGAAACCGCGGTTCTTGCGTGCCTCCACCAGGCCCTGCGCCAGCAGCTGGTCGTAGGCCGCGACCACCGTCGACGGGCTCACCTGCTGCTGCTGCGCGCACTGACGCACGGAGGGCAAGCGCGCGCCCGGCGCCAGCAGCCGGGTGCGGATCCGCTCGGCGAAACGCGCCGACAATTGCTCCGTCAGGGTTTGGGAGGAGGTCTTGAGCAACATGAAGCGGCCGCCTTTCCTGTATTGCCAGAGCGACCAGTACAGATCGGAAACTGCGCCGAGCAACTGTACCGGTCGTGTATTGACGCCAAGATTACATTGAACTTCATGCTGCGGCAATTCCCCTTCCGCCGCCAATGCCCATGCCCATGACCGCCGCCGAAGTCACCGCCCTGCTCGTGTTTTGCGCCGCCATGAGCTTTTCGCCCGGTCCCAACACGACGCTATCCACCGCGCTGGCGGCCAACCATGGCTTGAAGCGCGCCCTGCGCTTCTGCCTTGCGGTGCCGGCCGGCTGGACCCTCCTGATGCTCGCCAGCGGACTGGGACTGGGGGCGCTGGTGACGGGCGCCCCGGCGTTGCGCTGGGCGGTGAAGGTGGCGGGCGCCGGCTACATGCTGTGGCTGGCCTGGAAGCTGGCGAAAACCGGGCACCCCGCGCAGGTGGACCAGTCGTTGCTCGACGTCACCTTCCGCCAGGGTGTGGCGTTGCAGTTCCTCAACATCAAGGCGTGGATGCTGGCGCTGACTCTGACCGCCGGCTGGGTCGTGAACGCCGCCGGCCATCCCGCCCCAAACCCCGGGCAGCGGCTAGCGATCATCTGCGCGGTGGTGGTGGTGTTCGCCTTCGCCAGCAACTTCAGTTATGCGCTGCTCGGCTCGCTGCTGCGCCAGTGGCTGGCGCACGGGCCCCGCCTGCGGTGGTTCAATCGCGTGCTGGCTTTGGTGCTGCTAGCCACGGCCGGCTGGATGCTCGCTGTATGAAGCGCGACGAAACCAGGGGTCTATGGCTGGGCATGCTGGGCGTGGTCATTTTCGCGCTGACCCTGCCGATGACCCGGCTGGCGGTCGGCACGCCGGATGCGCCGCAGCTGTCGGGCGCCTTCACCGCGCTGGGACGTGCGGTGGCCGCCGCGGTGCTGTCCGCCATTTTCCTCCTCGTCACCCATGCTTCGGTTCCCGCGCGCCGCCACTGGTGGCCGCTGGCCGTCACGGCTGGTGGCGTCGTGTTCGGATTTCCCCTGCTGACGTCGATCGCGATGCGGCATGTCGAGGCCGTGCATGCCAGCGTGATCGTCGGCGTGCTGCCGCTGGCCACCGCCGCGGTCGGCGCCTGCCTGCACCACCAGCGGCCTTCGTCCGGCTTCTGGGCCTGCGCGCTGGTCGGCAGCGCTCTGGTGATCGCGTTTGCCGTGCTGCGCTCTGGGACCGGCGGCCTCGCAATCCAGCCGGCCGACGCCCTGCTGCTGCTGGCCATGGGCTGCGCCGCGATCGGTTACGGCTACGGCGCCCGGCTGTCGCATCACATGCGCGCCGAACACGTGATCTGCTGGGCGCTGGTGCTGGCGCTGCCGTTCACCTTGCCGCTGGCATGGGTCACGCGCCCCGGCGCCCCGGTGCAGGCCAGCGCCTGGTGGGGCTTCGGCTACGTTGCCGTGTTCTCGATGTGGCTGGGGTTCTTCGCCTGGTACCGCGGTTTGGCGCTGGGCGGCACTGTGCGCGTCAGCCAGGTGCAGTTGCTGCAACCGTTCCTGGGCATGCTGTTCGCCGTGCCGCTGCTTGGAGAGCGGCTCGATGCGCTGACCCTGGGCTTTGCCGTGGCCGTGATCGCGACCGTGTTCATCGGGAAGAAAATGCCGGTCCGGGTCGCCGCCTGAGACTCCAATAGACTGTAGAAGGAGCAAGCATGAAACTGAACGACCTGCAGCAGACCCCCTGGATGCTGGCGCGGCGCGCCGAGAAGATGAATCCGTCCGTCATCCGCGAGATCCTGAAGGTCACCGAGCGGCCCGGCATCATCAGCTTCGCCGGTGGCCTGCCGTCGCCAAAAACCTTTCCGGTCCAGGCTTTCACCGAGGCTTGCGCCAAGGTGCTGCGCGACGACGGCCACGTTGCCTTGCAGTACGCCGCCAGCGAGGGCTATGGCCCGCTGCGCGAAATGGTCGCGACCGGCCTGCCGTGGCCGGTCGACCCGTCCCAGGTGCTGATCACCACCGGCTCACAGCAGGGGCTCGACCTGGTCGCCAAGATTCTGATCGACGCCGGCTCCCGGATCCTGGTGGAGACGCCGACCTATCTCGGCGCGCTGCAAGCCTTCATGCCGATGGAGCCGGAGGTGGTGAGCGTGACCAGCGACGACGAAGGCGTCAGCGTCGACGACCTCGCCTCCAAGGCTGGCACCGGCCTCGATCGGGCCCGTTTCTTTTACGTGCTGCCGAATTTCCAGAACCCGACCGGACGCACGATGACCGAGTCGCGTCGTGCGGCGGTGTCGCAGCGCGCCGCCGCCGTGGGCCTGCCGCTGATCGAGGACAACCCCTACGGCGACCTCTGGTTCGACCAGCCCCCGCCGCTGCCGCTGTCGGCCCGCCATCCGGAAGGCTGCGTCTACCTGGGCTCGTTCTCCAAGGTGCTGGCGCCGGGCCTGCGGCTCGGCTTCCTGGTCGCGCCGCAAGCGCTGTATCCGAAGCTGCTGCAGGCCAAGCAGGCCGCCGACCTGCACAGCCCCAGCTTCAACCAGCGGATGGTGGCCGAAGTGATGAAGGACGGCTTCCTGGACCGCCATGTGCCGACCATCCGTGCGCTTTACAAATCGCAGCGCAACGCGATGTTGGCCGCGCTCGAGCGTGAAATGGCGGGCCTGGACGTGCAATGGAACACGCCGGCCGGCGGCATGTTCCTGTGGGCCCGGCTGCCGGTGGGCGTCGATGCGGTCGAACTGCTGCCGCGGGCCGTGGACAAGGGCGTCGCCTTCGTACCGGGCTCCGCCTTCTTCGCCGACCATGCGGATTCGCGGACTGTGCGCCTGTCCTTTGTCACGGCCAGCGTGGAGCAGATCGACACCGGCGTCGCAGCGTTGGCCGCCGCCATTCGCGAGACACCGGCGCTGCGGAAGATATGAAAGCCTGAGCGATGCTCAAGATCTGGGGCCGCATTTCCTCCATCAACGTCCGCAAGGTGGTGTTCGCCGCCCAGCAACTGGACCTGCCATTCGAGCGCATCGACGCCGGCAGCGAATTCGGCGTCGTGCGGACGCCAGGCTACCTGGCCCACAACCCAAACGCGCTGGTGCCGCTGCTGCAGGACGATGCGATGGCGCTGTGGGAGTCGAACGTGATCGTGCGCTACCTGTGCGCGAAACATTCGCCCGGCCAGCTCTATCCGCGGGAACTGCCGCAGCGCTTCGACGCCGAGCGCTGGATGGACTGGCAGCAGACGACGCTCAACCCGGCCGGTCGCAGCGCCTTCATCCAGTGGTTCCGGACGCCGGCCGACCGGCGCGACACGGCCCTGATCGCACAGTCGACCGCAGCCACCGAGCCGCTGCTGGCGCTGCTCGACGCCCATCTCGCGCGCCAGCCGTTCATGGCCGGCGACCGGCTGACCATGGCCGACATTCCCATCGCCTGCGAAGTGCATCGCTGGCAGGCACTGCCGCAAGACCGTCCGGAGCGCCCGCATCTGCAACGCTGGTACAACACGCTACTGTCGCGGCCGGCCGCGCGCGGCGTGTTCGATTTCCCCTTGACCTGAAAGACCCTTTTCGCAATGCCCCCAGCTTTCTTGAGCCAAGCCCGCGAGCGCCGCTTCAAACAGGTCGACGTCTTCACGGCGACGCCGTACCGTGGCAATCCGCTGGCCGTCGTGCTCGATGGCAGCGGACTGGACGACGCGGCGATGCAGCGCTTCGCGAACTGGACGAACCTGTCGGAAACCACCTTCCTGCTGCCGCCGACGCAACCGGCCGCCGACTACAGCGTGCGAATCTTCACACCGGGCGGCGAACTGCCTTTTGCCGGCCATCCGACGCTGGGCAGCTGCCACGCTTGGCTGGAGGCCGGCGGCCGGCCGCAGCGCGAGGACATGGTGGTGCAGGAGTGCAAGGTGGGCCTGGTGCGGATCCGGAGCGGAACGCCGCAGCTCGCCTTCGCCGCGCCGCCGTTGGAGATGACTGCGCCCGACCCCACCGTGCTGAAGCAGGTCGTCGCCGCCCTCGGCCTGCAGGCGCGGCAGGTCATCGCCGTCCGGCTGCTGGACAACGGTCCGGTGTGGCTGGGTCTGCTGCTGGACGTGCCGCAGACCGTGCTGGGGCTCAAGCCGGACCACGGCGCACTGAAGGCCCTGGGCCAGAAAGTCGGCGTCGCCGCGCGCTACCCCGGGGCCGAAACCGGGTCGCCGGCGCTCGAGGTGCGCGCCTTCGCCGCGCCGATCGGCATCGAGGAAGACCCTGTCACCGGCAGCCTCAATGCCAGCCTGGCGCACTGGCTCATCACCCAGGGCCACATGCCGCCCGACTACCTCGCCGCGCAGGGGACCTGCCTCGATCGCGCCGGCCGGGTCCGGATCCGCAGGGACGGCGCGGGAGACATCTGGGTCGGCGGCGAGTCGGTCACCTGCATCACCGGAACGGTGCAGCTGTGACGGCAGTGACCCAGGTCGATCACCTGGTCGTGGCCGCGCATACGCTGGAACAGGGCGTGGCGTGGTGCGAGTCAAAGCTGTTCGTGACACCGGACGCAGGCGGCGAACATTCCCTGATGGGAACGCACAACCGGGTTCTGCGGATCGCGACGCCCCAATTTTCCCGGGCCTATCTTGAGATCATCGCGATCGATCCGCAAGCGGCCGATCCGCGCCGCAGGCGCTGGTTCGACCTGGACGACCCGGGGCTGCGCGAAGGCATCCGCAAGGAGCCGCGGCTGGTGCACTTCGTGGCCAGCTGCGAACGTGTCGCGGCGGCGAGCAGCGCGCTGGACGCGCTCGGAATCGACCGTGGCCCGATGCTGGCGGCGCAACGCGAAACGTCCGGCGGCCTGCTGAAGTGGAGGATCAGCGTGCGCGACGACGGCCAGCGCCTGTTCTACGGCACGCTGCCCACGCTGATCGAATGGGGCGAGACGCATCCGGTCGACTCCTTGCCCGAGTCAGGGCTCAGTCTGCTGTCAGTGATGGCAACCCATCCCCGGCCGGATGACCTGTTCGCGGCCTATCGCGCCATGCACCTGGAGCAGGTAGGAATCGAGGCCGGGCCACCAAACCTGACCGCCCGCCTGATGACGCCGCTGGGTGAAGTCACGCTCGAATCCGCAGGGCTGTAACTTGTTCAGCAACGAACAGGTTGCAAGCGCGATGGAGACGGTGCGCGCCGTCATGCCGCCGACGCCACAGTACGCCTGGCCGCTGTTGCGCCAGCGGCTGGGGATCACGGTGTGGGTCAAGCACGAGAACCACACGCCGACCGGCGCCTTCAAGGTGCGCGGCGGCCTGACGTACTTCGATACGCTGCGGCGCGAAAACCCGCAGGTCACGGGCGTCATCAGCGCCACCCGCGGCAACCACGGGCAGTCCGTGGGGCTGGCTGCACGGCGCTGCGGCCTGACTGCCACCATCATCGTGCCGATGGGAAATTCGACCGAGAAGAACGCCGCGATGCGTGCCCTGGGCGCGACCCTGGTGGAGCACGGCGAGGACTTTCAGGCCGCCCGCGAGTTCGCCATCGGGCTCGCGGCGGAACGCAGCCTGCACATGGTGCCGTCGTTCCACCGCGAACTGATCCGCGGCGTGATGACCGGCTGGGTCGAGTTCTTCCAGAGCTTCGCCGATGGGGAGGCTCCGCAGGCTCTGTTCATCCCGATCGGCCAGGGTTCCGGTTTCTGCGCGGCAGCGGCGGCGCGGGCCTACACCGGCGTCCGCACCAAGTTGATCGGCGTCGTGTCGACCCACGCCACGACGTATCTCGACTCCGTTGCCCAGCGCAGGGTGGTGGAGGCGCCGGTCACGACACAGCTGGCAGACGGCATGGCGTGCCGCATCGCCGACCAGCAGGCGCTGGACATCGTGCTGGCGCAAGCGCATGAGGTGATCGCCGTCAGCGACAGCGAAGTGGCCCACGCGATGCGCGTGCTGTTCGCCGACACCCACAACGTCGCCGAAGGCGCGGGCGCGGCCGGCCTGGCCGGCGCGATGCAGCAGCGCGAACGCTGGCAGGGTCAGTCGGTGGGTGTTGCCTTGTCCGGGGGCAACGTCGACAGCGAAGTGTTCGCGCGCGTTCTCGGCACGCGAGACACCCCGGCCGCCTGATTACAACGCGGGCTTGTCGCTGAGGTTCTTCAGGTTATCCCGCAGCTGGGTCGCCATCGGCAGCCGCAGGTTGATGTTGTTCGGCGGGATCGGCGCCATGAACCACTTGGTATACAGCCGGTCGAATTCGCCGCTCTTCATCATTGCGCCAATCACGCCATCGACCAGTTCCTTGTACCTGGGGTCATCCTTGCGCAGCATGCAGGCATAGGGCTCGACCTGCAGCGAATCGCCCACCACCTCCCAGATCTCCGGCGCCTTGGCCGTCGCCATCAGGCCGTACAACAGGATGTCGTCCATCGCGAAGGCCACGGTCCGGTCCGCCTCGACCAGCAGCATCGCGTCCGAATGGTCCTTGGCCAGGATCAGGTCCATGTTCAGGCTGTTGTCGGCGTTGTACTTGCGCATCACCTGTGAATTGGTCGTGCCGGTGGTGCTGGACACCGTCTTGCCGGCGAGGTTCGCGTAATTGGTGATCCGGGACGTCTTCTTCACAAGCAGCCGGGTGCCGGTGTAGAAGTGGTTGATGGCGAACGCCACGTCCTTGCCGCGCGTGCTGTTGTTGGTGGTCGATCCGCATTCCAGGTCGATCGTCCCGTTGGACAGGAGCGGAATCCGGTTCTGCGACGTCACGGACACGTATTGCACCTCCAGCCCCGGCTTGCCGGTCCGGCGCTTGACCTCGTCGACGATCGCGTTCGTGAGCTCCACCGAGAACCCCACCGGCTTGCCGGCGGCGGCAATGTAGCTGAACGGAATCGAGGACTCGCGATAGGCCACGCTGATGCGACCGGAATCGCTGACCTTCTTGAGGGTGTCGTCCGCGGTCGCCGCGGTCGCGCCCACGGTGAGCAGCAAGGCCAGTGCGGTCAATTTCAGCTTCATCGAAACTCCTTGGATGGACAGGTGGATGGTGCAGGCATTGTCGACTGCGGGATGCGGAGCCGGCAAGGTGCTTCTCACCGTCACGCCCGCGACTTGGGCCGTTGCGCGATGCACCGAGAATCTGCGCATGGGAACGCTCTATCTGGTGCGGCACGGCCAGGCCTCGTTCGGGGCCGACGACTACGACAAGCTCAGCGAGCTCGGTCACCGGCAGAGCGTCCGGCTGGGCGAGTACTTCGCGCAGAAAGGCATCCGTTTCGACGCCGTGCTGGCCGGCACCCTGCGCCGCCACCTCGAAACGCTGGCCGGCATCCGTGAGGGAACGCGTCACGAGGGCGCGCACCTGCCGTGGGAAGGCCTCAACGAGTACGACAGCGAGGCGGTGATCGCGACGGTGCATCCCGAAAAATTGCAGAAGCCGACGTCGCCCGAAATGTACCGTGCCCACTTCCGCCTGCTGCGCGACGGCTTGGCCAAGTGGATGGCCGGCGTGGTCGCGCCGCAGGGGATGCCGAGCTGGCAGCAGTTCGTCGACGGCGTCGCCGGGGCGCTGGACCACGTGAAGGCCAACCACCACGGCGGCAATGTGCTGATCGTCTCGAGTGGCGGGCCGATCGCCACTGCCGTGGGCCAGGTGCTGGGCACCGGCAGCGACACGGTGATCGAGTTGAACCTGCGGATCCGCAACACGTCGATCACCGAATTCGCCTTCACGCCGAAGCGCCACATGCTGGTGAGCTACAACGCCATTCCGCACCTCGAACACCCTGACTACGCAAGCTGGGTCACGTATTCTTGAGCCCTGGAATGTTCAGGGGCACAGGTGTGGACGGTGACGAGGGTGGCAGGCGATGGGTGTTCGGGCTTTGCGCCGACTGGTGCGGCGTCTGCCGTGACTGGCGCGCCGTCTTCGATGCCGCGGCCGCCCACCATCCCGAGGATCGCTTCGTGTGGATCGACATCGAGGACGATGACGAACTGGTCGGGGACCTGGACATCGAAACCTTCCCCACGCTGCTGGTGGGCACCGCCCGGCAGGTGCTTTTTTTCGGCACCATCCTGCCGTCGCCGGAACTCTTGGCGCGCCTGCTAGCGAGCCTCGGCACGTCGCGAGCGACCAATGCAGCACCGCAATCCGAAGCCTTGTTGCAACGGCTTGTTTCGGCGCAGTTGTAACTCGGCAAGGCGCCGTCCTACAGCCGACCTCCCTCCAGCCTTACTTCTGGCGTTGCTGGGCAGGCTCCCAATGGTCTCGTGGCGGTCGTACCGTCATGACATTTTTCCAGGCAACTTCTGTAGGAGATTCCAGATGACTTCCAACAACCAAAGTGGCAACCAGGTCAAGCGCGGTTCCAGCCGGGGCTTTGCCTCGATGGATCCGCAGCGCCAGCGCGAAATCGCCAGCGAAGGCGGCCGCGCCGCCCATGAGCGCGGCACGGCTCACGAGTTCACTTCCGAAGAGGCCCGCGAAGCAGGCCGCAAGGGTGGCCAGGCCCGCGCCGAAAATCGCTCGGCCCGCCAGCGTGCGTCCGCCAGCCAGGTGTCGGGTGAAATCTCGAGCGACGCAGGCAGCAACCGCGGCAACGCCAGCGACCGCTGAGTGCGCTTGGGCATGAAGCGGTTTCGACCCGTCGCTGTCCTGGCGCTCGCACTTGCGTGCACGCCGTCGGCCTGGTCCGCCGGCGCCAAGGGCATGTCGGACGCACAGCAACGCTACAAGCAGGAGCGCGCTCACTGCATGAGCGGTCAGTCGCACCAGGACCGGGCAACCTGCTTGCGGGAGGCCGGCGCTGCGTTGCAGGAAGCGCGCCGCAACCGGCTCGAAACCGGCGGCAGCGCCGGCTTCGAGGCCAATGCCACCGCGCGCTGCAATGCGCAGCCGGCGACGGACCGCGCGGCCTGCCTGCAGCGCATCACCGGGGCGGGCTCGACGCAGGGAAGCGTTGAAGGCGGCGGTTTGATCCGCGAAGCAGTGACCCCGGTGAAATAGGACAATCGGCAGGAGGGCGCGGAACTTGCTCGTGCAAGTCATGCCCACTCCACCGAACAAGCTGCCCGACGCCCGTGAGTGGCACGGGCATGAGATGTTGCTCATGCGCGAGGTGATGCGCATGGCGGGTCAAAGCCTGTCGCCCGAGCGGGTGCTGCGGGAAATGCTGCACCTCATGAGCGAATTGCTCGGCCTGAACCGAGGCCGTGTGGTCCTGGCCGACCCGGCACTGGGCATTTCCGGTGCACCCCGCACTGCGTCAATCCACTACGCCTACGGTCTGACCGCGGCTGAAGCGCAGCGCGGCCGTTACGCTTGGGGCGAAGGCGTGACCGGTCGGGTGCTGGCATCCGGGCTGCCGGCGATCGTGCAGGACATTGACGCCGAGCCATTGTTCCTGTTTCGCACGGTGCCCCGGGCCCAGCTGCCGCCCGAGACGGTGGCTTTCATCGCCCTGCCGATCGAGCTGAATCACGTCACTGTCGGTGTGCTGGCCTGTCACCGCATCCGCAGCCGGCAGCGCCACCTGAACGACGACCTGTCGCTGCTGCGCGTGCTGGCCACGCTGGCCGGCCAGATGCTGCAGCTGGAGGCCTTGGTGGCCGAGCAGACCCGCCAGCTCGAAGCTCGCAACGCCGTACTCGCGCGCGCCCTCAATGCCAAGACAGCCCGCTACGGCCTGATCGGGAATTCGCCGCCGCTGCTGCAGGCGCTTTCCGAACTCGAGCGCGTTTCCCAGACGCAGGCGACGGTATTGCTGCTGGGCGAGTCGGGAACCGGCAAGGAGCTGTTCGCCCGCGCCGTTCATCTGGCCAGCGGACGACGCGACCAGCCCTTCATCAAGGTCAACTGCTCTGCGATTCCTGAAACGCTGTTCGAATCCGAGCTGTTCGGTCATGAGCGCGGCTCCTTCACCGGAGCCACCAACGCCCGCCCCGGCTGGTTCGAGCAAGCCGACGGCGGCACCATCTTCCTGGACGAAATCGGCGAACTGCCGCTTGCAATGCAATCCAAGCTGCTGCGCACCCTGCAAGAGGGGACGCTGGTGCGGCTGGGCGGCCAGCGGGAACTGAAGGTGAATGTGCGCCTGGTCGCCGCGACCAACCGCGACCTGCCGCGCGATGTGGACGCCGGCCGCTTCCGGCAGGATCTCTTTTACCGCCTGAACGTTATCCCGATCCGCCTGCCTTCGCTGCGTGAGCGTCCCGAGGACATTCGCGCGCTGGCGCTGCACTTCGTCAGCCGCGCCAACCAGGCGCATCAGCGCAACGTGAACCTGTCGCCCGAGGCGATGGCCCGGCTGGAGCAGCATGGGTGGCCCGGCAACATCCGCGAGCTGGGTAACCTGATCGAGAGGCTGGTGCTGCTGGCCGATGACGCGCTGGTCACGGCCGCGGCGCTGGACCGTTTCATGCCGGAGGCGGCGATGCCACGCCAGGACATGGCGAGGCCAGCCGCCGGCGTCCACACCGGGGCGCTGGTGCGCGACTACGGTTCCGCCGCATCGCATTCCGCGCACGACCTGCAAACCGCACTGGCGCTGCACCATGGCAACCAGTCGCGCGCCGCGCAAAGCCTTGGCCTGACATTGCGCCAATTCAGCTACCGCTTGCGCAAGGCGCGGGCGCCGGACAGGCGGACATTGTGTTGACATTTTGTCGACACATTGGCCGTGCGACGCTGCGCCCGGACCGAAGACCAAAACGCGATCCCGGGCAGCATGCTCTGTTATTGATAGCGTCAGGTGTTGCCAGCAAACAGTTTCCAGGCAGCCTCTTGTCTTTGACCGCAGTCTGCCGAAGGTTGGCACGGCTGTTGCAAAAGACTGTCAGGCCATCCCGCCATGTCCAGCTTCAAGAGGTATTCCATGAGCCAAGATTTAGATGCCGTCCTGATCTCCCCTGCCGAACTCGTGTCCCTGCAAGCTGCGCAACCCGTTGTCCTCATCGACACGCGTGATGCGCCGACTTACGCCGCAGGGCACCTCCCCGGCGCCGTGAACCTGCGCGAGACCTTCACTTACCTGGCCACCTCCACTCCGGAAGGCCTGCAGGAACTGAGGAATACCTTTGCCGCGCACCTCGGCGCCATCGGCTTGTCAGGCCGGGAAACCGCCGTGTTCTACGAAGACGCGCTGAACAGCGGCTACGGGCAATCCTGCCGCGGCTACTACCTGCTGACTTGGTTGGGTTATCCGCGCATCAAGGTGTTGAACGGCGGCTACTCCGCGTGGAAAGCCGCCAGCATGCCCGTTTCCACCGAAGCGGTGACGCCGGTCCCGGCCATTTTCCCGACCGACCTGGCCCAGACCGACGTCATGCTCACCAAGGACGACGTCGCCGCCGCGCTGGGAACGGACACCGTCCTGCTGGATGTGCGAGACGTGGACGAATGGATCGGCGACAGCTCGTCGCCCTACGGCAAGGACTTCGCTCCGCGCAAGGGCCGTCTGCCCGGCGCCACCTGGGTCGAGTGGTACCGCTTCATGAAGCCGTCGGCGCAGGGGCCGGTCTTCAAGTCGCCCGACGAGGTGCGCGCCGAATGCGCCACGGCCGGCGTCAGCCCGGCCGACACGATCTACCTGTATTGCTTCAAGGGCGCGCGCGCGTCCAACACCTTCCTGGCACTGAAGCAGGCCGGCTTCGCCGACGTGCGGATGTACTTCGGTTCCTGGAACGAATGGTCGCGCGACGACGCGCTGCCGATCGAAACCGGCCTGCCCGTCGTCAAGAGCAAGAAAAGGCCCGCACTGGCCCTGGCTGCCTGAGCCCTTCAAACCATTGCAACCGGGAACCCCTTCCATGACCAGCACAGACCTGCTCGAACCCGTGACCACCATTCGCACGACGCTGCGCCCGATCGACCGCGACGGCCTGCTGGCCTTCGCCGAGAAAGGGCGCAACAACCCGGGATCGCGCGGGACCAACAAGGTCCACACCGTGATGGAAGGCCAATACCGCTCGCTCAGCCAGGTCGGCAAGCACGCGCCGGTGGTGGTGGACGAGCCGCCGCACCTGTTCGGACAGGACACGGCGCCGGCGCCCGGTGAAATCGTGCTGTCGGGCCTGGGCGGTTGCCTTGCTGTCGGCATCCAGGCTGTGGCAACCTGGAAGCAGGTGACGCTGAGCAAGATCGAGATTTTCCTGGAAGGCGACATCGGCAACCCGGCCGCCTGGGGCGCCGGCGGTGCGTTGAAGACAGCCCCTGAGATGGGCTTCCAGGCGATCCGGGTCAAGGTGCTGATCGAAGGCGACGCGACCCGCGAAGTGCTGGACGAAATCGTGCAGCACGCCAACTTCTATTCGCCGGTGGCCAACAGCATCCGCAACCCGATTCCGTTCACGATCAGCCTGGCCGAATAGGCGCACCAGCCCGTTGCACGTTCATCCGGAGCCTCAATGAATCTTGCCGATCTGCCCAAGAATGTCTCGACGGCAGTGCCGGTCGCGACCCATGATCTCCTGGCCGCCGTTCGGGCTGTGGCCCAAGGGCCGCTGGCGCAGCAGGTGGAAGCCATCGACCGCGAGGGCCACTACCCGCAAGCGATCCTCAAGCAGCTCGGCGCGCTGGGCGCCATGAGCGCACACCTCGAAGCGCCTGCGGGCCAGGCGGACTTTTTCCTTGCGATCCAGGCCATGGCGGAGGTCTCGCGGGTCTGCGGCGCCACCGGCTTCATGATGTGGTGCCAGGCCGTCTGCGGGCTGTACATGCAGCAATCCGGCAACCCGGCTTTGCTTGGCGAGGCTTTGCAGCGACACGCGACGGGTGAGGGGCTCGGCGGCACAGCGCTGTCGAACCCGATGAAGAGTTATGCGCAGATCGAGAGCCTGCTGCTCAAGGCCACGCCGGTGGACGGCGGCTATCTCGTCAACGGCGCGCTGCCCTGGGTCAGCAACCTCGCGCCTGGTCACTCCTGCGGCGCCATCGCCGCCGTGGTCGAGGGGGACCAGCCGGCCGGTCGCGAAGTGATGTTCCTGCTGCGCTGCGGTGCGCCGGGCGTGGAGCTGCGCGAGTGCCCGAGCTTTTCTGCGATGGAAGGCACCGGCACCTACGCGATCCGCCTGACCGATTATTTCGTCGGGGCCGCCGAGCTGATTGCCGACCCAGCCAAGCCCTACATCGCACGCATCCGCGGCGCTTTCGTCATGCTCCAGTGCGGCATGGCGATCGGAGTCACCCAGGGCGCCATCGATTCGATGTGGGATGTCGAGGCGCAACTCGGGCACGTCAACCAGTTCCTGGAAGACCGGCCCGACGCCTTGCAGGACGAGCTCGATGCGCTGGCCGCGCGGGTCCGTCAACTTGCCCGCACTCCCTTCGAGACATCGACCGATTTTTTCATCGACGTGCTGGACGCCCGCGCGCATGGCGCGGAGCTGTGCCTGCGGGCCGCGCAGTCGGCCCTGATGCACCAGGGCGCGCGCGGCTACCTGCTGAGCTCAGCGGTGCAGCGACGGGTGCGCGAATCGCACTTCGTCGCGATCGTCACGCCGGCGATCAAGCACTTGCGCAAGGAGATGGCGCGGCTGTCGGCCGAGGAAACTCCGCAATGAGCGCCGTGGTTGCGGCCTGGCAGCAATACATCTGCGACGCCTGTGGCTACATCTACGACGAGGCCGTGGGCGACCCGGATGGCGGACTCGCCGCCGGCACCCGCTACGCCGACATTCCGGACGACTGGTCCTGCCCCCTGTGCGGCGTCACCAAGTCCGACTTCCGGATCCATGTCGCGCCCAGCATGGAGACCTTGCGCGCGCACGTGTCTCAATACCACGTTCCGCCCACCCGGACGCGAGCGGCACCCGGCGTCGTGATCGTCGGTGCGGGCCGGGCCGGTTGGCAAGTGGCAGAGGAACTGCGCAGCCGCGACGCAGCGCTGAGGATCACTCTCGTCACCGCCTGCAACGGCGACGTTTACGACAAGCCGCTGCTCTCGATCGCGATGGCGCGGCGGCTGGAGCCGCCCGGCATGGTCCGGGAGAAAGGGGCCGACGCCGCCCGACGACTGGACGTCCAGCTGCTCTGCGGCACCCACGCCATCCGGATCAGCCGGGACACGCGGCAACTGCGCACCACGCGCGGCACCCTGCGCTACGAGCGGTTGGTCCTGGCCCATGGCGCCCAGCCTGCCTTGCGGGCGGAGTTACCGGCAGCGCTGTGCTGGCGCATCAACCACCTGGGAGCCTATCAGCGGCTGCGGACGGCCCTGGGTGAGAAGCCCAGCGACGTGCTGATCGTCGGCGCCGGCCTGATCGGCAGCGAACTGGCCAACGACCTGGCGCTCGGCGGCCACCGGATCACCTTACTGGATGTGCAGACGCAACCTCTCGCCCGCTGGTCGACGGCAGGTGGGGGATTGCTTGAAGCCTGGAAGGACCTGGCGATCCGGTTCGTGGGCGCGGTCGCGGTGGCAAGCGTCGAGCGGGTCGGAGCCCGCTTCCGTGTCACGACCGAATGCGGACAGCGCTTCGCCGCCGACCACGTGATTGCCGCCACCGGATTGCAAACCCCCGGCCGCCTGGCCCAAGGCGCCGGCCTGGCTTGGAACAACGGCATCGCGGTTGAGCGGCAGACGCTGCGCACCAGCGACGACAGCATCTCCGCCCTCGGCGACTGCATCACGGTCGATGGCGAGGCCAGCCGCTTCATCGAGCCGATCGCACGCCAGGCCCGGACCATCGCCGCCGACATCATCGGGGGTGCGCCAACGGTTTACGAGAGCCGGCCGGCCGTGGTGCGGGTCAAGACCACGTCGCTGCCGCTGACCCTGCGCCCGCCTGAGCTGCTCGTCGCAGCGTAACGATGTGGTCCTGCGGCTCGGCGGCCCGCGCTCGTAGCTGGCCGCAGCCGCCATCCACGTCCTGCCCGGCGGACTGGCGCAACTTGGTGAGCACGCCACGCCGATGGAGCGAGCGCGCGATCTCCGCAGCGCGCTCCCACGACGGCCGCTTGAACGGCAAGCCGGCCACCGCGTTGTACGGAATCATGTTCATGAGCGCGTACTTGCCCTTGAGCAGGCGCACGATCCCGTCCAGTTCATCGGCTGTGTCGTTGATGCCCTCCAGCAAGGTCCACTGGTACTGGACCGGATAGCCGGTGGCCCGCGCATAGCGCTCGCCCCGCTCCACCAGGTCTTCAGGATCGATCCGCGGGGCGCGGGGTAGCAGCCTTGCGCGAAGGTCCGCCCGCGTGGTGTGCAGCGACAACGCGAGCGCCGGCTTGACCCGGCCTTGCGCCAGCCGCTCGAACACTCGCAGATCGCCAACGGTGGAGAAGACCAGGTTCTTGTGGCCGATATTGCCCAGGGTGCCGAGCAGGTCGATCGCTTCGATCACGTTGTCGAGGTTGTGCGCCGGCTCGCCCATGCCCATGAACACGACCTTCTTCACGACCCGCATGGAGCGAGCCAATGCGACCTGCGCCACGATCTCGGCACTTCCCACCTGGCGCACCAGGCCATCGCGCCCTGTCATGCAGAACACGCAACCCACCGCGCATCCCACCTGGGACGAGACGCACAAGCCATCGCGCGGCAACAAGACGCTTTCCACGGTCTGGCCGTCGGCCAGTTCGACCAGCAGGCGGGCCGAGCCGTCCTGCGCCGGGTGTTCGGAGCGCAAGCGCGCCAGGGAGCGCAGATCGGCTTCCAGCTGCGGCAGCCCGGCGCGCAATGCCGCCGGCAGGAAATCTTCGGTCTTGCGCCGGCCGCTGTCCTGCTGCAACGCCTGCGACCACAACCGCAGGACCCGCTGTTCGTGAGCCGGGCGTGCGCCCAGGGCACGCAGGCGTTGACGAAGGATTTCGATGCGCATTCGGCCAAGCTTACCCGCCTGCAAGCCGGGGGGGGTCGCGGTTTCGTCATTCCCGCGAAGGCGGGGGCAGGCTGCGCGGGGATGACGACGCAGTACGGGATGACGACGCAGTACGGGGATAGTGCTTCAGTAAGTCTTGTACGGCAGGAACTTGCCGGAGAGCACCACGTTGACTCGGTCGCCCTTGGGGTCGGCCTGGCGCTGGATGTCCATGGAGAAGTCAATTGCACTCATGATGCCGTCGCCGAATTCCTCGTGGATCAGTTCCTTGATGGTCGTGCCGTAGACGCTGACGATCTCGTACCAGCGGTAGATCAGCGGATCGGTCGGCACGGACGTCGGCAACGTACCCTTGTACGGGACGACCTGCAGCCACTTCTGCTCGTCCGCGGTCAGGCCGAAGATGTCGCCGAACACGCCGGCCTGCTCCTTGTTCAGCGTCATCTGGCCCAGGCAGGCGGCGGTGGTCCATTCCTTGGACTGGCCGACCTTTTTGGCAACATCGGCCCAGTGGATGCCTTGCTGCACCTTGGCCGTGATGATCTTTTCGGTAATTTCGTTGCGGTTCATGGGGACTCCTTTGGATGGTTTAGTGATTGGCCCCGGCCAGGGCCCGGGTGACGAGGAAATCGACGATGTGGTTGCGCAGCTCGTAGTAGCCGGACAGGTGATGCAGCCCGGCGCGCTTGCGCGACTTGGGCAGCGTGTTATGCACGACCTCGGCAATGCCGCCAGGCTTGTATCCGGCCGCAGTCTCGGAGCCGTTGCTCATGAGCAGGATGCGGTCGGCCAGCAGGATGGCTTCGTCGACGTCGTGGGTGATCATGAAGACGGTCTGGTGGGTCTCGCGCACGATCGACATCAGTTCGTCCTGGATGGTGCCGCGGGTCAGCGCGTCGAGCGCGCCGAACGGTTCGTCCAGCAACAGCATCTTGGGCTCGATGGCGAAGGCGCGGGCGATGCCGACGCGCTGCTTCATGCCGCCGGACAGTTGCGACGGCTTCTTGTCCAGCGCGGGAGAGAGGCCGACCATCGCCACGTATTTCTCCACATGGGCATCCACCTGCGCGCGCGACCAGTCGGGCCAGCGCGATTCGACGGCGAAGGCGATGTTCCTGCGCACCGTCAGCCAAGGCATCAGCGCATGGCTCTGGAACACCACGCCTCGCTCCAGGCTCGGGCCGACCACTTCACGGCCGTCCATGAACACGTTGCCGCCGCTGGCCGTGTCGAGCCCCGCCAGCACGTTCAGGATGGTGGTCTTGCCGCAGCCCGAGTGGCCGATGATGCAGACGAACTCGCCCTTGTCCAGGGTGAAGGACACGTCGGCGAACACCGGCTTGGCGGGGACGAAGGACTTGGAGAGGCCTTCGATCCTGAGGAAGCCCTGCATGGCTGGCCTTTTGACTTTCTCATGGACCGCAATCCCCGGATCCCGGGTCAAGCCCGGGATGACAACGCCCACTTCACTCAACATACGTCACCCACTTCTGCAGTTGCGCGAACGCGAGGTCCAGCAGCATGCCGACCACGCCGATCACCAGGATGGCGAAGATCACGTTGGTGAGCGACAGGTTGTTCCACTCGTTCCAGACGAAGTAGCCGATGCCGGTGCCGCCCACCAGCATCTCGGCCGCCACGATCACCAGCCAGGCGATGCTCATGCTGATGCGCATGCCGGTCAGGATGGTGGGCGCCGCCGCCGGCAGGATCACCCGGAACGCCTTGCGCAGCGGCTGCACTTCCAGCGTGCTGGCGACGTTCAACCACTCGCGCTTGACCGAGGCCACGCCGAAAGCGGTGTTCAACAGCATGGGCCAGACCGAGCAGATGAAGATCACGAACACGCCCGACACCGACGAATCCTTGATGGTGTAGAGCGCCAGCGGCATCCAGGCCAGCGGCGAGATCGGCTTGAGCACCTGGATGAACGGATCGAACGCCTTATGCAGCAGCGGCGACATGCCGATGACGAAGCCCAACGGAATGGCCACCACGCAGGCCAGCAGGAAGCCCAGCGCCACCCGGCCCAGCGAATGCGCCAGCTGGATCGCAATGCCCTTGTCGTTGGGTCCGTTGTCGTAGAACGGATGCGACAACTGCTTGACGAACGTGCCTCCCATCTGGCCCAGCGTGGGGAAGCCGGTGGTCTTGGTGGTGCCGACCTCCTTGCCCATCATCTTGTTGTACTCGGCCTGTTCCGCCGACACGGCGCCGGTGGCACCGCCCGCGCCCGGCGCCGGCAACGTGGCCATGTACCAGATGCCCAGGAACACGGCGAAGATCAGCAGCGACACCAGCGTCGCCTTGGCGCGCAGCGCGCTTGAGCCGCTCACGCCGCGCCCATCTTGTTGATGGCGAAGCTTTTCACGTACTCCTCGGGCTGGGCCGGATCGAATTCCTTGCCCATCACCTTGAACTTTTTGTACGCACCCTCGGGCGGCTTGAAGCCGGCCAGCGCCATCTGCTTCTTTGCCTCGGTCAGCAGGAACACCTTCTCGGCGATCTGCTTGTAATTGATGTCGCTCTTGACGTAGCCCCAGCGCTTCATCTGCGTGAGCATCCACACCGCCATGCTCTGCCACGGCACCGGGTCGAAGTTGGCGCGGTCCGGCACGTTGCGGATGTTGCCCAGGCCGTCGGCGAACTTGCCGGTCAGCACCTGGGTGAGCACCGTCTCCGGCTGGTTCAGGTACTGGGTCGGCGCGATCACCTTGGCGATCAGGTCCCGGTCCTTGGGCTGGCTGGCCATGAACGAAGCGCCCAGCACCGAGCGGTACAGCGCGGCGAAGGTGCCGGGGTTCTGCTTGATGAACTCGTCGCTGACGCCGAAGGCGCAGCAGGGGTGGCCGTCCCAGATCTCCTTGGACAGGATGTGGATGAAGCCCACCTCGTCGTAGACCGCGCGCTGGTTGAACGGATCGGGGCCGAGGAAGCCGTCGATGTTGCCGGCCCGCAGGTTGGCCACCATTTCCGGCGGCGGCGTGACACGGATCTGGACGTCGGTGTCCGGGTTGATGCCGTTTTCCGCCAGGTAATACCGCAGCAGGAAGTTGTGCATGCTGTACTCGAAAGGCACGGCGAACTTCATGCCCTTCCAGTTTTTCGGGTCGCGGTTGTTCTTGTGCCTGGTGTGCAGCGTGATCGCCTGGCCGTTGGTGTTCTGGATGGTGGCCACATTCATGGGCACCGGGTTCGAGCCCACACCCATGGAAATCGCCAGCGGCATGGGGCTGAGGAAATGCGTGGCGTCGTATTCCTTGTTGATCATCTTGTCGCGTATCAGCGCCCATCCGGCCGTCTTGACGACTTCAACATTAAGCCCCTCTTTGCTGTAAAAGCCCAGCGGGTGCGCCATGATCAGCGGCGTGGCGCAGGTGATGGGTATGAAGCCGATCTTCAGGTTGGTTCTTTCAAGCTGGCCCTTGTCCTGCGCCATGGCCTGCATGGTGCCGACAGGCAGTACGCTGGCAAT
>JACMQP010000344.1 GCA_014376915.1 Ramlibacter sp. | reverse complement strand
GCGGCGGCCATCGCCTCGGGCATGGGCCATCTCGCGCACGGCACGGACATCGCCGGCTCGATCCGCTATCCGGCGTATGCCTGCGGCGTGCACGGCCTGCGGCCTTCGTTCGGCAGGGTGGCAGCCTGGAACCCGTCGGCCGGCGCCGAGCGCGCGATCGGCGGGCAACTCATGGCGGTGTCGGGACCGATTGCAAGGACCATCGCCGACCTGCGACTGGGGCTGCAGGCGATGGCGCGACCGGATCTGCGCGACCCCTGGTGGGTGCCGGCGCCCCTGACGTGGCCGGACAGCCCGCGCCGCGCCGTCGTCTGCCTGCGCCCCGACGGCATGGACACGGCGCCCGAGGTGTGCGCGGCGCTGCTTGATGCGGCAGCGCGGCTGCGCGATGCGGGCTGGACCGTGGACGAGGTCGACGGCCTGCCGCCGCTGAAAGAAGCAGTGCCATTGCAGATCGCCCTGTGGATGGGCGACGGCTACCAGGGCCTGGTGGAGGCGGCGCAGCGCGAAGGCGACATCGGTGCCATCACCGCGCTGGCGGGACAGAAGGCGTTGGCCGAAAACCTGCAGCTCGGCGACCTGTCGGCGGCGCTGTCGCGGCGCCTGGGTATCGCGCGGGCCTGGCAGCTGTTCATGGAGCGGCATTCGGTGGTGCTGCTGCCGGTGTCGGCCGAACTGCCATTCGCCAACGACCTCGACCTGCAGGGACAAGAGGCCTATGAAAGGGTCTGGCGCGCGCAGCTGACGATGATCGCGTTGCCGCTCACCGGGCTGCCGGCGCTGACTGTCAGCACCGCACTGGCGGGACGCACGCCGGTGGGCGTGCAGATCGTGGCCGGGCGCTTCCGCGAAGACCTGTGCCTGGACGCCGGCGAAGCCATCGAGGCCCGCGGCGTGCCGCCGGCGCCGGTGGACCCGCAGGCCGCGCCCTAGCCCGTCTGGGTTTCGTCAACGCCGGCCAGGCCGCGAAGATCAAGCTCGAGACCTTCACCTACACCCGCTACGGAACCATCGGCGCGAAGTTGGGCGGCGAACCGCCTACTTCACCAGCAGCACCGGCACGTCGGCCTGCGCCACCACGCGCTGGGCCACGCTGCCCATCAGAAGGCGGCCAACCACGCCGTAGCCGTGGGTGCCCATCACGATCATCTGGCACTTCTCGGTCTGGGCGGTGCGCACGATCTCGTCAACCGACTGGCCCACCACCCACAGACAGTGAAACGGCAGCTTGTGGCGGCCGAGGAATTCCTTGATCGGCGCGATCACCTTCTCGGCTTCGTCGCGGTGGTAGTCCGACACCACATTGGAGCCGACCATGCCCGAGACGCCCGGCGGCACCGGCGTCTGCACGTTGAGCACCACCAGTTCGTCGTTGGGGCCCGAGAGGCCCTCGTGGGTGACCAGGAAGGCCAGGGCCTTCTTGGTGAAGGGGCTGCCGTCGGCAGCAAGCAGGATTTTCATGCGTCGATCTTCCGAAGAGCAAACAGGCACTCAGCGTAGCACCTGCACCGGCAGCGTGCTGTGGGTCAGCACATGCTGGATCTCGCTGGCCAGCGACACGCGCTTGATGCCTCGTTGCCGGCGGAAGGACGGCTTTTCCGGGAGCGTTGATTTAGCGCAAGTCAATGGAGCGCCGGCGGCAATAGCCTTGCGGCATGCAATCCGCCATGCTTTCACCGGGTCCGCCGCCGGTGCCGGGCGCGCTCTTGCCGCCGGAGTCCTGGACGGCCGTGGACGAGCCCGCCGAATGGGAGGGCTTCAGTCGTCCCGCCGCCGGCCGGCCCGGTTGCTGGGAATCCCACCTCGCCATCACCGGCATGTATTGCGCCGCCTGCACGCTGGCGGTGGAAGACGCGCTGGCCCGCCTGCCGGGCGTGGGCAGCGTCGAGGTCAACGGTCCCGCCGCACTGGCCAAGGTGGTCTGGTCGCCCGCGCAAAGCCGGCCGTCCGACTGGCTGGCCGCCCTGCGCCGCGCGGGCTATGGCGCGCTGCCGGCCGGCGACGTGCTGGCGGCGCAGCCGCGCCGGCAGGCCGCCCGCCTGATGCTCTGGCGCTGGCTGGTCGCGGGCTTCTGCATGATGCAGGTGATGATGTACGCCTATCCGGCCTACATCGCCGCGCCGGGCGAGATCGCCGCTGATGCGGTCGCGCTGCTCGGATGGGCCTCGTGGGTGCTGACGCTGCCCGTGGTGCTGTTCTCCTGCCGGCCGTTCTTCTCGGCGGCCTGGCGCGACGTCCGCAACGGCCGGATCGGCATGGACGTGCCGGTGGCGCTGGGCGTGCTGGTCGCCTTCGGGGCCAGCACCGCGGCGACCTTCGGCGGCGGCGGCGAGGTCTGGTACGACTCGGTCACGATGTTCGTCTTTTTCCTGCTGTCCGGCCGGCTGCTGGAACTGCGGTTGCGCGATCGCACGGCCGGCGCGCTGGAAGCCCTGATGCGGCGTCTGCCGCACAGCGTGGACCGGAAAGATGCCGCGGGCCGGTTCGAGCGGGTGCCGGTACGGCGACTGCAGCCGGGCGACCTGATTCGCGTGTTGCCCGGTGAGGTCATCCCCGCCGACGGCGCGGTCGAGGCCGGAAAGAGCCGGGTCGACGAGGCCCTGCTCACCGGCGAATCGAAGCCGCTGCTGCGCACGCCCGGCCTGGCCGTGGTGGCGGGCAGCCAGAACCTGAGCGGCGTGCTGGAAGTGCGGGTGCAGGGCACTGGACGCCAGACCCGCTATGCCGACATCGTCGCGTTGATGGAGCGCGCTTCCATGGACAAGCCGCGGCTGGCGCAGCTGGCCGACCGCATCGCCAGCCCGTTCCTGTTGCTGGTGCTGCTGGCGGCCGCCGGCGCCGCCGCCTGGTGGTGGCCGTCCGGCGCGTCGCATGCGATCGGCGTCGCGGTCGCGGTGCTGATCGTCACCTGCCCTTGCGCGCTGTCGCTGGCCACGCCGGCGGCGACGCTGGCCGCGGCTGGCGCGCTGGCCCGGCGCGGCGTGCTGGTGCGCCGGCTGCAGGCGCTGGAGGACGCCGCAAGCATCGACACGCTGCTGTTCGACAAGACCGGCACCCTCACCGAAGACCGCTTCAGCGTGAGCCGGGTGGTGGGCCGCGCTGGCGCCGACCTGGCGCAGGTGCGACAGCAGGCGGCGGCGCTGGCCGGCCAGTCGCTGCACCCGGCCTCCCGCGCGATCGCCGCCAGCTTCGAGCGTGGGCCCTGGTCGGCGCTCGAGGTCGACGAGACGACAGGGCAGGGCTTGCGCGGCCGCCTCGCCGTCGAAGGGTTCCAGGCCGGTGGCTGGTTCCGGCTCGGCTCCGCAAGCTTCTGCGACGCGGCCGACGCCAGCAGCCTGGGCAGCGGACTGCAGGTGCACCTGGCGGACGCCAGCGGCTGGCTGGCCAGCTTCGACCTCGACGAAACCTTGCGCCCCGATGCCGCCGCCGCAGTCACCGAATTGCGCGCGCTGGGCATTGCCGTCCACATGCTGTCCGGCGATCGCAGCCCCGCCGTCGGTCGCCTCGCCGAGCGCGCCGGCATCGCCGGCTTCCGCGCCGAATGCACGCCCGAAGACAAGCTGGCCCACCTTCATGCGCTGCAACGGCAGGGGCACCGTGTCGCCATGGTCGGTGACGGCATGAACGACGGCCCCGCGCTGGCCCGCGCCGATCTGTCGGTGGTGATCGGCCAGGCCGTGCCGCTGGCCCAGGCCCGCGCCGACGTCGTAGTGCCTGGCGGCCAGCTGCTGGCGATCGCTGCGCTGCTGCGGCAGGCGCGCCGCGCGCGCCGCGTGGTGTGGCAGAACCTGGCCTGGGCCGCGCTCTACAACGCCGTCTCGGTGCCGCTGGCCATCGCCGGCGCCATGCCGCCCTGGCTCGCCGGCCTGGGTATGGCCGCCAGCTCATTGCTGGTGGTTCTCAACTCGACGCGGCTGGCCCGCGTTCCCGGAGATCGCTGATGGACATCCTGTTTCTGCTCATCCCGCTGTCGGTCGCCCTCGCGCTGGCCATCCTCGGCGCGCTGGCGTGGGCCGTCTGGCATGGGCAATTCGAGTCTCTCGATGCCGAAGGCGAACGGATTCTGCGCGGGGATTGATCTTGCTCAAGCTTGGCCGCGCGCTCTGCCCGGACACTCGAAGCTTCTTGAAGAAAGTGTTCCATGAACGATGAAGCAAAGCCCGCAGTCCTGTACGACGATACGGTGGTGCGGCAGTTCTCGCTGATGGCAGTTGTCTGGGGTGTGGTGGGCATGCTGGTCGGCCTGTTCATCGCCGCGCAGCTGGCCTGGCCCGAACTCAATTTCGGAATTCCCTGGCTCAGTTACGGACGCCTGCGGCCGTTGCACACCAACGCGGTGATCTTCGCCTTCGGCGGCTGCGCGTTGATGGGCACCAGCTACTACGTGGTCCAGCGTACCTGTCAGGTGCCGCTGTTCATGGGCAAGCTGGCCTCGTTTCACTTCTGGGCCTGGCAGGCGGTGATCGTCGCCGCGGCCGTTTCGCTGCCATTGGGCTACACCCAGGGCAAGGAATACGCGGAACTCGAATGGCCGATCGACATCCTGATCACCATCGCCTGGGTGTCCTACGCCATCGTGTTCTTCGGCACCATCGGCATCCGCAAGGTCCGCCACATCTACGTGGCCAACTGGTTCTACGGCTCGTTCATCATCGCCGTGGCGTTGCTGCACATTGTCAACGCCGCCGCCATCCCGGCCGGCTGGATGAAGTCCTACTCGGCCTATGCCGGCGTGCAGGACGCGATGATCCAGTGGTGGTACGGCCACAACGCGGTGGGCTTTTTCCTCACCGCCGGTTTCCTCGGGATGATGTATTACTTCATTCCCAAGCAGGCGGGCCGCCCGGTCTACAGCTACCGCCTTTCCATCGTCCACTTCTGGGCGCTGATCTTCACCTACATGTGGGCGGGCCCGCACCACCTGCACTACACCGCGCTGCCGGACTGGACGCAATCGGTGGGCATGGTGTTCTCGCTGATCCTGCTGGCGCCGAGCTGGGGCGGGATGATCAACGGCGTGATGACGCTGTCGGGTGCCTGGCACAAGCTGCGCGACGACCCGATCATGCGATTCCTGATCGTGTCGCTTTCGTTCTACGGCATGAGCACCTTCGAGGGCCCGATGATGTCGATCAAGACCGTCAACGCCCTGTCCCACTACACCGACTGGACCATCGGCCACGTCCACTCCGGCGCGCTCGGCTGGGTCGGCCTGATCACCATGGGTTCGCTGTACTACCTGATCCCGCGGCTGTTCGGCCAGAAGCAGATGTACTCGGTCAAGGCGATCGAAGTCCACTTCTGGACGGCCACCATTGGCATCGTGCTGTACATCGCCGCGATGTGGATTGCCGGCGTGATGCAGGGCCTGATGTGGCGCGCCGTGAACGCCGACGGCACACTGACCTACACCTTCGTCGAGGGGGTGAAGGCCACCTATCCTTTCTACGTGATCCGCGTGATCGGCGGTGCGCTGTACCTCGGGGGCATGCTGGTGATGGCCTGGAACACCTGGATGACGGTGGCCGGCGGCCGCTCCGTCCGCATCGCCATCCCGATGCCGCAACCAGCCTGATGGAACTGACACCATGAGCGACAACAACACCCCCACCACCGGCTTCTCGCACGAGAAGATCGAGACCAACAACTTCCTGATGATCGTGCTGATCCTGCTGGTGATCGCCGTCGGCGGCCTGGTCGAGATCGTTCCGCTGTTCTTCCAGAAGTCCACCACCGAAGCGGTGCCCGGCGTCAAGCCGTACACCGCGCTGCAGCTGGCCGGCCGCGACATCTACACCCGCGAGGGCTGCTACAACTGCCATTCGCAGATGATCCGTCCGTTCCGCGCCGAGACCCTGCGCTACGGCCACTACTCCACCGCCGGCGAGTTCGTCTACGACCACCCGTTCCAGTGGGGCAGCAAGCGCACCGGTCCGGACCTGCACCGCGTGGGCGCCAAGTACAGCGACGAATGGCACCGCATCCACCTGAACAACCCGCGCGACCTGGTGCCCGAATCGAACATGCCGGCCTATCCGTGGCTGGAGAAGACCGTCGTCGACAGCGACAGCATCGCCACCCACATGACCGCGCTGCGCCGGGTGGGTGTGCCCTACACCGATGGCGAGATCGCCAAAGCCGGCGCCGACATCAAGGGCAAGACCGAGCTCGACGCGCTGGTCGCGTATCTGCAAGGCATGGGCCTGGCCCTGACCAACAACCTCGCCGGCAAGACTGCCGCGGCCACGCCGGCCGTCGCCGCGCCGGCCGCCAACTGAGAGTAACGACATGGATATCACTACGCTGCGCATCGTGGCCACACTGGCCAGCTTCGGGACCTTCCTGGGCATTGCCTGGTGGGCCTATTCCCGCGGTAACCGCGAGCGCTTCGACGAAGACGCGCGCATCCCCTTCCAGCAGGACTGACCAGGAGTTCCCCATGAGCGATTTCACCGGAAGCTTCTGGTCCTACTACGTCGCCGGCCTGACCCTGGTCAGCATCGCGGCCTGCCTGCTGCTGCTGTGGGTCACGGCCCGCACCAAGGGCGTGGTCAGGGCCGACAACACCACCGGCCACGTCTGGGACGAGGACCTGCGCGAGATGAACAACCCGATGCCGCGCTGGTGGATGTGGCTGTTCGTCATCACCATCGTTTTCTCGCTGCTGTACCTGGTGGCCTATCCCGGCCTGGGCAGTTACGAGGGCGAGCTGCACTGGACCACCCGCGGCGAATACACCAGCGAGGTCGAGCAGGCCAACAAGGACCTGGCGCCGCTGTATGCGCAGTTCACCGCCAGCAAGCCCGAGGAGCTGGCCGGTCACCCGGCGGCGATGGCCGTGGGCGAGCGGCTGTTCATGAACAACTGCTCGCAGTGCCACGGCTCCGACGCGCGCGGCAGCAAGGGCTTTCCCAACCTGGCCGACACCGACTGGCTGCACGGCGGCTCGCCGGAGAAGATCAACGAGACCATCACCAACGGCCGCCACGCCGTCATGCCGCCGATGGCCGCGGCGGTCGGCACGCCCGACGACGTGAAGAACGTGGCCCAGTACGTGCTGAGCCTGTCGGGCAGCCCGAGCGATTCGGTGCGTGCCCAGCTGGGCAAGTCGAAGTTCACCGCCTGCGCTGCCTGCCATGGCGTCGACGGCAAGGGCAACCAGGCGATCGGCGCGCCCAATCTGACTGACGACGTCTGGCTGCATGGCTGGGGCGAGCCGGCCATCCTGGCCATGGTCAACAACGGCAAGGTCAACGACATGCCGGCTCAGGCCGGAAAGCTGACCGAAGCCCAGATCCACGTGTTGACGGCGTATGTGTGGGGCCTGTCCAACAAGCCGGTCGCGGCCAAACCGTGACGAAAGACGACGGCAACTGCCGTCGCGTGAAGCGAACATGAAAGTCATCCCTATCGTCCCCTTGCCGGTCGAGGTGGAGTCGCTGTACGAGGCGCAGAAGAAAATCTATCCGCGCTCGGTGCAGGGGCGGTTCGCGCGCTGGCGCTGGTTCTTCGTCGCGCTGACGCAGGTGGTCTTCTACGGCCTGCCGTGGCTGGAAT
>JACMQP010000343.1 GCA_014376915.1 Ramlibacter sp. | reverse complement strand
GATACCATCAAGGCGGAGCAGTCGCTGGTCACGGTGGAGAGCGACAAGGCGTCGATGGAGATTCCCTCGACCCACGCAGGCGTGGTCAGGGAGCTGAAGGTCAAGATCGGTGACAAGGTGAAGGAAGGTTCCGTGCTGCTGGTGCTGGAAGCGGCGGCTGGTGCCGGTGACAAACAGCGGGTCGATCAGCCGAAGGCAGCGGTTCCGGTTGCTGCGCCAGTGACTTCGCCGGCGGCAGCGACCCCGGCCGCCGCTCCTGAGAGTTCCGGTCCCGGCGGCGCGGATCTCGAATGCGATCTGCTGGTGCTCGGCGCCGGGCCCGGTGGCTATTCGGCTGCGTTCCGCGCGGCCGACCTCGGCCTGAAAGTTGTGCTGGTCGAGCGCTACGCGACGTTGGGCGGCGTCTGCCTGAACGTCGGCTGCATCCCGTCGAAGGCGCTGCTGCACGTCGCGGCAGTGATGGACGAGGTCAGCCACTTCGAGGCGCTTGGCGTGAGCTACGGCAAGCCGCAGCTGGACCTGCCCATGCTCAAGGCCCACAAGGACAGGGTGGTCGGCAAGCTGACCGGTGGCCTGGCCGCAATGGCCAAGATGCGCAAGGTCACGGTGGTGCGTGGCGACGGCGAATTCATGGACTCGCACCATGTCGAGGTGCACGAAACGACCGGCACCGGCCGGGAGCAGACCGGCAAGAAGCAGACCATCAAGTTCCGCAGTTGCATCATCGCGGCCGGCTCGCAGGCCGTGCAGCTGCCGTTCATGCCCAAGGATCCGCGGGTGGTCGATTCCACCGGCGCTCTAGAATTGGCGGGCGTGCCCAGGCGGATGCTGATCCTGGGCGGCGGCATCATCGGCCTCGAGATGGGGACGGTCTATTCGACGCTCGGCGCGCGCCTGGACGTGGTCGAGATGCTCGATGGCCTGATGCCGGGCGCCGACCGCGACCTGGTCAGGGTCTGGCAGAAGATGAACGCGCCGCGTTTCGACAACATCATGTTGAAGACCAAGACCGTGGGTGCCGAGGCCACCAGGGACGGCATCCGCGTCAGCTTCGAGGGCGAGCAGGCGCCGAAAGAACCGCAGGTCTATGACCTCGTGCTCCAGGCCGTCGGCCGCAGCCCGAACGGCAAGGCGATCGGCGCCGCCAAGGCGGGAGTCGCCGTCAGCGACCGCGGCTTCATCCCGGTCGACATCCAGATGCGAACCAACGTGCCGCACATCTTTGCCATCGGCGACATCGTCGGCCAGCCGATGCTGGCCCACAAGGCGGTGCACGAAGCACACGTGGCAGCGGAAGTCGCGGCCGGCGAGATGAATGGCGACGAGGCACTCAAGCGCGCCGCCTTCAATGCGCGGGTGATTCCAAGCGTCGCCTACACCGATCCGGAAGTGGCGTGGGTCGGCCTGACCGAGGACCAGGCCAAAGCGCAGGGCATCGCGGTCAGGAAGGGCCACTTTCCGTGGAACGCCTCCGGCCGCGCGATCGCCAACAACCGCGACGAGGGCTTCACCAAGCTGCTGTTCGATGCCCAGACCCACCGGATCCTGGGCGGCGGCATCGTCGGCACCCATGCCGGCGACATGATCGGCGAGGTGGCGCTGGCCATCGAAATGGGCGCCGACGAGGTCGACATCGGCAAGACCATCCACCCGCACCCGACGCTGGGCGAGAGCATCGGCATGGCGGCGGAGATCGCGCACGGCACCTGCACCGACGTGCCGCCGCCGCGCAAGTAGCGAAGCCGTGGGCTGGACGGCCGCGTGAACCTGGGCTCCGGCTTCATCGCTGGGACACCCGTCCATACGCCGGAGGGCCTCGTCGCCATCGAGAAGCTGCGCCCCGGCGACCAGGTGCTCACGCGGCCGCCGGGCGGCGGCGCGGCCTGCTTCCGCTCGATCCTGCGCACGTGCGTGCATTCCGACATCGAGGTGCTCTACGTCGGTTACAGCGTCACCGAGGGTCCCGCCGATGCGCTGACCGTCGGCTTCCACCACCCGTTCTGGATCGAACCCAAGGGCTGGCGATTTGCGGTGCGCCTGCAGTCGCAATCCGGCGTCCCGCGGCGGCTGCTGCTGGCCGACGGCGGCGAGGCGTTGGTCGAAGGGATCGCGCCCATCTACACCACCAACCGGCCCGGCGTGGTCTGGGTCGCGTTTGCCGGCGACCGGGCCGCGTCAGGCACGCTCTGGAACTACGTCGAAGGCCGACTCCTCGCCGAGGGCGTGCCGTACGACCGCGAGGCCTGGGACCGCAGCCGGCCCGACAAGCAGGAGGGCGAGGACATCCTGTTCACGGCGACGGTGTACGACCTCGAGGTCGAGGAGGGCCACAGCTACTTCGCCGGCCGGCTCGGGGCCTGCGTCGCTGACGCTTTGCCGGCTGACGGCCACCCCGGTCTGCGCGATTTACGCCAGGGGGCGGAAGCCGGTGAAGCGGCGGCGATGTACGAGTACGGGTTGCACCATCTGCAAGGGGGCGACGTGCCGCAGGGCGGCCGCGTCGGCTATGACTGGCTGGTCAAGGCCGCCGACCGCGGCCACGGCCAGGCGCAGTACCTGGTCGGTGCAATGAGCAAGGACCCGGTCAAGGCGGCGCGCTACCGGCGGATCGCGGCGGAGCAGGGACACGCCCTGGCCCAGTTCGATCTCGGCATGTGCTACGAGACCGGCAGGGGCGTCGAAGCCGATGTCCTTGCCGCAATGCACTGGTACGGCCGGGCCATGGCGCAAGGCAACATGGCGGCGCACTTCAACTTCGGCAAGCTGTGGAGCTTCGGCGGCGACGGCGTCGACGATGCCGCCACTCCGGCCGACCGGTTCCGCGCCCGCGCCGACGAAGGCGATGCAGTGGCGCAATGGGTGACGGGCCTGTGCCACGAATCCGGCCGCGCTGGCGCGGTGACGGATGCCGACGCGGCCGCGCGGTACTTCCAGCTCGGCGCTGCGCAGGGCTTCGGTCCCGCGCTCTGCAGCCTTGCGGGCAGCTACGAACAGGGCCTGGGAGTGTCCCAGGACCCTGAGCGCGCGCTCAGCCTGTACCACCAGGCAGCCATGCTGAACGTGCCGGCGGCCATGTACCGCCTGGGCTGCCTGTTTCGCGACGGCAACGCCGTGCCGCCGGACCGGCCGCAGGCGATGGCGTGGTTCAAGCGCGCTGCCGATGCCGGCTGGGGCGAAGCGCAGATCGCATTGCGCAAGATGCCCGAGGGCGATTTCTCCAAGGCGAGGCAGTTGCTCGCGATGGCCGAACGCGCCAGCGAGGCAGCCCGCCCGCCCGCGCAACTGCTGTTCGATCTGGCGAGCCGTGTCGACGAACCGGACGACACCGAGGCCGGGCCGCTCGCGTTCGCCCTCTACCTGCAGGCGGCAGAGCAAGACCATCCCGCGGCGCAGTCGCAGGTGGCCGTGCGCTACCTGCGCGGCCTCGGCGTGGGACAGGACAGCGCCGCGTCGGCGCACTGGTACCGGAGGGCGGCGGGCCACGGCTCCAG
>JACMQP010000342.1 GCA_014376915.1 Ramlibacter sp. | reverse complement strand
GTCACCCGGTTTTCGAGTGGGCTCTTAGCTCAGTTGGTAGAGCAGCGGACTCTTAATCCGTAGGTCGAGTGTTCGAGTCACTCAGGGCCCACCACTCAAATCAAGGACCTGTCCGCAAGGGCAGGTCCTTTTTCTTTGGCGCAGCGCCCGCGCATTAAACAATACCTGCAATGCGATGGCCTGCTCGATGGCTTCCTGCAGCGACAGATAGCTTCACTTGAAGGGGCGTCGACCTGTGACACCGCATTTCATTGCGCACGCACAGCGCCGACAGGCGAACGGTTGACGCTGTCTCAGCGCCACAACTGACATTTTCCGTTCGCGCTACCGCTACATTCAAACCACCATGGAAAAAATCTCCAGGATCGTGGCACGCGAGCCAAAGCCGCAACAGGCGCGCGTGCTGCGCAACCAGTCCACGCCCCAGCCGATCTGACCCGTTGCCACAACGGCAGCCGTACCGCCCCAGAATGAAGGCATGAACCCAAACGCAGAACAGATCTGGCGCGCTCCGCGCTGGGCCCTCGCAGCGCTGCTGGCGCTGCTCGGCATGCTCGGTCCGTTTTCGATCGACACCTATATCCCCGCCTTCTCGGGCATTGGCAAAGCACTTGGCGCGACACCGGTGGAGATGCAGCAGACGCTTTCTGCCTACCTGTTCGGCTTCGCTTTCATGAATCTGTTCCACGGCGCCCTGGCCGACAGCTTCGGCCGCCGGCCAGTGGTGCTGTGGGGCATCGCCGTGTTCACCCTGGCGTCCGCCGGGGGTGCGCTGTCGCAGACCGTGAGCCATCTGGTGATTTTCCGCGCGCTGCAGGGGCTGTCCACCGGAGCCGGGATCGTCGTGTCGCGGGCCGTCATCCGCGACATGTTCCCGCCGGCCCAGGCGCAGAAGGTGATGAGCCAGGTGACGATCTACTTCGGCGTCGCGCCGGCGATCGCGCCCATCATCGGCGGGTGGCTGTTTGTCCACGCCGGCTGGCACAGCATCTTCTGGTTCCTCACCGGCGTCGGCGTGCTGCTGTGGGCCGCCAACTTCAAGTTGCTGCCCGAGACCCTGCACGACTCGCAGAGACAACCCTTTAACGTGCGCAACCTGATGCATGGCTACCGGCAACTGGGATCGGACGCGCGCTTCCTGCTGCTGGCGCTGGCCAGCGGCGTCCCCTTCAACGGCATGTTCCTGTATGTGCTGGCGGCACCGGCGTTCCTGGGCGAGCACCTGGGCCTGCAGCCGCAACAGTTTTTCTGGTTTTTTCTGCTGACGATCTCGGGGATCATGGCAGGCTCGTGGACCAGCGGGCGACTGGCCGGCCGCGTTCCGCCCAAGCAGCAGATCCGCTACGGCTTCATCGTGATGGTGGTGGTGTCGGCGGCCAACGTCGTGGCCAACTGGCTGTTTCCGCCGCATCCGGTCTGGGCCCTGCTGCCGATCGCGATCTTCGCGTTCGGCTGGGCGCTGATGGTGCCGGTGGTGACGCTGCTGGTGCTGGACCTGTACCCCGAACGGCGCGGCCTCTCGTCGTCGCTGCAGGCCTTCATCGGCTCCACGGCCAACGGCCTGGTGGCCGGGGTGATCGCGCCGCTGGTCATGCATTCGACGCTGGCGCTGGCGCTGGCATCGCTCCTGTTTCTGTCGGTCGGCCTGGGGGCCTGGCTGTTCCTGCACCGCCGCTGGCCGGAGATCGGCCGGGCCATCTCCGCGTCGGCCTGACGTGACTGCGCCCCCGGGCCGTGAGGCGCGGGGGCGCAGGGTCTAGCACGAGGCCGGCTTAGTTGCCCGGCTTGAACGCGCGCTTCTTGGCGGCGTCACGCGGCACGAACACCTTACCGCCGTTGCCCGGGCGGGCCGGCTTGTCGAACGCGGGCTTGCGGGCGGCGAAGTCGCCACGCGGGGCGAAGTCGTTGCGCTGGCCGAAGCTGTCGCCGTGACGGCCGGCAAAGGATTCGGTCGTGGTGCGGTTGCCGAAGTCGCCGAAGCCCGGCTTGCGCGGAGCAAAACCTTCGTTGCCGCGACGCTGCTCGAAGCCACCGCGGTCGTCCCGGGGCGCATTGAAGCCGCCACCGGAACCGCCGCTGCGCTGGCCGCCACCGGCGAACTTGCGGTCACGCGGCGCGTACTCGCGGCCACGGCCGCCGCCACCACCGAAATCACCGCGACCGCCTTGCGGGGCGCGCTGCTGCGGCTCCATGCCCGGCACCACTTCGGCCTTGAACGGCTGGCGGGTGAACGCCTCGATGTCGAAGATCTTGCGGCGATCCCGCGGCTCGGCGAAAGTCACGGCCAGGCCGTCGCGGCCGGCACGGCCGGTGCGGCCGATCCGGTGGGTGTAGTCTTCCGCCTTCATCGGCAGGCCGTAGTTGAAGACGTGGGTAATGGTCGGCACGTCGATGCCGCGGGCGGCCACGTCGGTCGCGACCAGCACTTGCACCTGGCCATTGCGCAGCGCCATCAAGCGGCGATTGCGCAGGCCCTGGTTCAGCGCGCCGTGCAGGGCGACGGCGTCGAAGCCGGCTTGCTGCAGGTCGTTGGCCAGGCCGTCGCATTCGATCTGCGTGCTGGCGAAAACGATGGCCTGGTTGATCGTGGTGTCACGCAGCCAGTGGTCCAGCAGCTTGCGCTTGTGCTGGGGGTTGTCGGCCCAGAACAGCACCTGCTTGATGTTCGCGTGCTTTTCCTGCGGGCTATCGATCTGCAGCTTCTGCGGCTGGCGCATCACACGCGCAGCGAGTTGCTGGATGCGCGGCGCGATGGTGGCGCTGAACATCATGGTCTGCTTGCGCTCGATGGTGAGCTGGTTGACTTCGGCCAGGTCGTCGGCAAAGCCGAGATCCAACATGCGGTCGGCTTCGTCGACCACGAGGAATTGCACCTTGTCGAGCTTGATCTGCATCGAACGCTGCAGGTCGAGCAGGCGACCCGGCGTGGCGACCACGAGGTCAGCGTTCTGCAGCTTGGCGATCTGCAGCTGGTAAGGCATGCCGCCAACGACGTTGGCAATGCGCAGGCCGCGGCAGTGCTGGACCAGACCGATGGCGTCGTGCGCCACCTGCTGGGCCAGTTCGCGCGTCGGGCACAGGATCAGGGCGCCAGGCGTGGCGGCCTTGAAGTTGCGCGAGCTGGTCGGGTCCTTGCGCTTGCGCTTGGGGAGGACTTCGCCTTTGGCGGTGGCCTCGGCGACGGCGCGCTCATGCTCTGCACGCTCTTCGGACTCGGCGGTGGCCTGCTGCTTGAGCAAGGTGTGCAGCACGGGCAGCAGGAAGGCGGCGGTCTTGCCGCTGCCGGTCTGGCTGGAAACCATCAGGTCGATAAAACGGGCGGCTTCGCCTGCTTCGCCGCTGCCCATGGCCAGGGGAATGGTCTGCTCCTGCACGGTGGTCGGCTG
>JACMQP010000341.1 GCA_014376915.1 Ramlibacter sp. | reverse complement strand
GTGATCGTCACGTTGTGCGACCAGAGCCGTTGCAGGTCGAGGTCGACCTTGCAGCCGTGCACGCCGACGTTGGCGATGGTGCCGCCCGCGGCAATGACGTCCTGGCAGATCTTGAACGTGGCCGGGATGCCGACCGCCTCGATGGCAGTGTCCACGCCACGGCCGCTGGTCAGGGCCATCACCTGAGGGACCGCGTCACCCTTCGAGCTGTTCACGGTGGCGGTCGCGCCGAATCGCTTCGCGACCGCCAGGCGGTTGTCGTCGAGGTCGACCATGATGATTTCGGCGGGCGAATAGAACTGCGCCGTCAGCAGGGCCGCCAGCCCGATCGGCCCCGAGCCGACGATCGCCACGCTGGCGCCGACCTGCACTTTCCCGTTCAGGACGCCGCACTCGAAGCCGGTCGGCAGGATGTCGCTGAGCATGACCAGCGCCTCTTCGTCCGCCCCGGCCGGAATCGGGTGCAGGCTGGTGTCGGCGTAGGGAATGCGGACGAACTCGGCCTGGGTGCCGTCGATGCTGTTGCCCAGGATCCAGCCGCCGGTCGTGCAATGCGAGTACATGCCTTTGCGGCACGGCGGGCACCGGCCGCACGACGAGATGCAGGAGATCAGCACCTGGTCGCCGGGCTTGAATGCGGTGACCCCGGCGCCCACGGAATCGATGATGCCGACGCCTTCGTGGCCCAGCACCGTTCCGGGTTTGCAGGTGGCAACGTCGCCCTTGAGGATGTGCAGGTCGGTGCCGCAGATGGTGGTGCGAGTGACCCTGACGATCGCGTCGCTCGGCGCCTGGATCGCCGGTTTGGCGCGCTCTTCCAGTTTCTTCTGACCGGGGCCGTGGTAGACGAGGGCTAGCATGGTGGTGTCCTTGGGGTCGTCAGGGGGATCCCCCTGACGCGTTGCTGGTGCGAGCCATTCTGTGCGGCGCCAGCCCGGTCGGACTTGATCTTGCGCAAGCGAGGTTGCGCGGCCGGCGTTACTTCTTCGTGGCTGAGCCGTTGACGCCTTGTCCGATTTCACCCAGCGCCATGCGACGGCGCCAGATATCGATCAGCGCGATCGCCACGGCGAGGACCAGCGGACCCAGCACGAAGCCGGTCGCGCCGAACACGAAGACGCCGCCGAGTACGCTGATGAAGACGGGCACCGTATGGATGCGCAGCCGGTTTTTGACCAGCAGCGGATAGAGTAGGTTGTCGATCAGCCCGATCACCACCGTGCCCCACGCCGTCAGCAGCAGCGCCTTGTCCCAGTCGCCGCCGATCGCGAGATAGGCGGCCGCCGGCATCCAGATCAGCGCCGCTCCGAACAGCGGCAGGGTTGCGAGGGTCGCCATTACCGCGCCCCAGAGGATCGGCGCCGGCCGCCCCGGCCCCCACAACATCAGCCCGCCGAACGTTCCCTGCACAACCGCTACGGCGAGCGTGTCGTACTCCACCGCCCCGGGAGTGTCGCGGATGTTGTTGCGAACCTGCGTGTTTTCAAAGGGAGACAGCGGGACGCCT
>JACMQP010000340.1 GCA_014376915.1 Ramlibacter sp. | reverse complement strand
TACCTGCGCGGCCAGTCGCTGGTGATGCTGATCATGGCTGTGTTCTACAGCACGGGGCTGTCTTTGTTCGGCCTGGATCTGGCGCTGCCGATCGGCTTTTTCACCGGGCTGGCGATGTTCATTCCCTACATCGGTTTCGGCGTCGGATTGGGTCTGGCCACCCTTGCCGGGCTGCTGCAGTTCATGTCGATCAAGGCGCTGGTGATGGTGGCCGTCGTCTACGGGATCGGGCAGGTCATCGAAGGCTTCATCATCACGCCGCGGCTGGTCGGCAAGCGCATCGGCCTGCACCCGCTGGCGGTGATCTTCGCCCTGCTGGCGTTCGGCCAGCTGTTCGGTTTCGTCGGCGTCCTGGTCGCCCTGCCGGCCAGCGCGGTGCTGCTGGTGGCGATGCGCCGCCTGCGCTCCGGCTACCTGGCCAGCCAGCTGTACCAGAGTTGAGTTGAACCGATGAAACAGATCGCCCTCGACATCGGGTTGGCCACCGGTCCGACGCTGCAGAGTTATTTCGACGGCGCCAACGAACCGGCGCTGCGGCACCTGCAGCTGTGGGCCGGCAGCCCGACCCGCTCTCCGGTGCCGACCTACCTGTGGGGCGAGGGCGGCTGCGGCAAGACCCATTTGCTGAAGGCGGTGGTGCACGCGCTGCGCGAGCACGGCGCCAGCGCCGGCTGGCTGGACGCCTCGGTGCATGAGCCGCCCGAGTACAACCCGGCCTGGTCCGTGGTGCTGCTGGACGACGTGCACCTGTTCACGGCGGTGCAGCAGCACGCCGCGTTCAACTGGTTCGTCAACGCCCAGACCCACCAGCGCGGCGTGCTGGCGGCGGGCGTGCTGCCGCCGGCCGACCTGCAAATGCGCGAGGACCTGCGCACCCGCCTCGGCTGGGGACATGTATTCCACTTGCAGGTGCTGGACGAGCCGGCCCGGCGCGCGGTGCTGCGGCAGGAGGCCGACGCCCGCGGCGTGTTCCTCGGCGACGAGGTGATGGACTTCATGCTCACCCGCTTCTCGCGCGACCTCGCCAGCCTGGTGGCGCTGCTCGACCAGCTCGATGGCTACGCGCTGCAGACCAAGCGCGCCATCACCATTCCATTGATCAAATCCATGCTGGAGAACGAGTGACTGCGAAACCCGCCAGCAGCAGACTGGCACTGTTCGATCTCGACCACACCCTGCTGCCGATCGATTCGGACTACGCCTGGGGCGTGTTCACCCAGGAGATCGGCTGGACCGACCCGGTGCTGTTCCAGTGCAGGAACGACGCGTTCTATGAGCACTACAAGGCCGGAACGCTGGACATCCACGACTACGTCCGCTTCGCCACCGATGCGGTGCGCCTGAAGGGGCCGGCCGAGGCGGCTGCCGCGCACGGCCGCTTCATGCGCGAGGTTGTGCAGCTGCACCTGCTCCCGGAGCCGATCGAGTTGGTGCGCCGGCATCAACAGGCCGGCGACGAGGTGGTGATCGTCACCGCCACCAACGAATTCGTGACCCGCGCCATCGCGCAGGCCTTCGGCGTCACCGAGCTGATCGCCGTCGAGCTGGAACGCGACAGCAACGGCTGGATCACCGGCGCCATTCGCGGCGTGCCGTCGGCGCGTGAAGGCAAGGTGACCCGGGTGGAGCAATGGCTGGCCGCCACCGGCCGTGGCTGGGGTGACGTCGAGAGCACCTTCTATTCCGATTCCTTCAACGACCTGCCGCTGCTGGAGAAGGTCGACCACCCGGTGGCGACCAACCCGGACGACCGGCTGCGGGCCGTCGCGCAACAGCGCGGCTGGCGCATACTCGACCTGTTTGACAAGAAATGATCAAGAAATTCATCGACAAGTTGCTCGGTAAGACCGGCGGCGCTAGCAAATCCCGCTTCGGCAAACGCCAGGAAGTAGGCCCCGAGGAACACGGGATCAATCCCGCGCTGGTGGACGAGCGGGCCCTGAACGTGGTCCACACCCTCAAGCAGGCCGGCTTCGATGCCTACATCGTGGGCGGCGCGGTGCGCGACCTGCTGGTGGGACTGCGCCCCAAGGACTTCGACGTCGCAACCGACGCCACGCCGGAGCAGGTCAAGGGGCTTTTCAGGCGCGCGTTCATCATCGGCCGGCGCTTTCGCATCGTCCACGTCGTCTACGGGCGGGGCCGCGAGCACGAGGTCATCGAGGTCTCCACCTTCCGCGCCTACATGGACAACGCCGCCGCCGAACAGGTGGCGGGCAACGAGAAGACCAGCAAGAGCGAGCTCGCCGGCATGAAGCACGCCGTCGATTCGACCGGCCGGGTGTTGCGCGACAACGTCTGGGGTCCGCAGGAAGAAGACGCGACCCGCCGCGACTTCACGGTCAACGCGATGTACTACGACCCCGAGACGCAGATCGTGGTGGATTACCACAACGGCATCAAGGACGCCAAGAAGTTGACGCTGCGCATGATCGGCGACCCGGCGACGCGCTATCGGGAAGACCCGGTGCGCATCATCCGCGCCGTTCGTTTTGCCGCCAAGCTGAGCCCGCTGGGCTTCAAGCTCGACCCGAAGACCGCGGCGCCGCTGGTGCCGTCGCAGACGCTGCTGGCCGACGTGCCGCAAAGCCGCTTGTTCGACGAGATGCTCAAGCTGCTGCAGACCGGCCATTCGCTGGCCACCATCGAACAGCTCAAGTCGCTGGGCATGTCCAGAGGCATCTACCCTCTGCTGGACGTGGTGGTGGAGCGCGCCGACGAACCCTTCGTCAAAGCGGCGCTGCAGGACACGGACCGCCGCGTCGGAGAGAGCAAACCGGTGGCGCCGAGCTTCCTGCTGGCCTGCGTGCTGTGGGCCGACGTGCGCGACGGCTGGGCCCAGCGGCTGGAGCGCAAGCAGCACCCGTTCCCGGCGCTGCAGGACGCGATCGACGACGTCTTCAGCGCCCGCATCGGTGACGTCTCCGGCCGCGGCAAGCTGGCAGCCGACATGCGCGAGATCTGGATGATGCAGCCCCGTTTCGAGAAGCGCATTGGCAGCACGCCGTTCAGCCTGGTGGAGCAGCCACGCTTTCGGGCCGGCTTCGACTTCATGCGGCTGCGCGCCGATGTCGGCGAGGTCGACGTGGTGCTGGCCGACTGGTGGCAGGAATTCAGCCTCGCGAGCGACGCGGTGCGCGAAGACCTGGTGCTGCAGGCGCGCGAGGAGCAGGGCAAGGGCCAGCGTCGCGTGCGTGTCGCGAAGCCGCTAGCCCAGGCCGACGACGTGCCGCGGCACCTGCCTTCCGCTTTCGCCCAGCCGGACACTGGGGGCGGACCGGAGCACGACGCAAGCGAGCTGCGGGAAGGCGGCGAAGGCGGCGCTTCCGATGCACCCCGCAAGCGCCGCCGGCGCCGGCGCAAGCCGGGCGAGGGCGCCGCGGCGCAGCCGCCGGGCGATTCCGGCTCGGAGTAGGCGATGGGGCGCGCGCCGCGACGCGAGCCCGTCACCGCCTACATCGGGCTGGGCGCGAACCTGGGCGACGCGCCGCGGGCCGTGCGCGCTGCCATCGAGGCCATCGCCGGCCTATCCGGCACCACTGTCACGCAATGCTCCTCGCTGTACCGCAGCGCGCCGGTCGACGCCCGCGGCCCGGACTACGTCAATGCGGTGATCGAAATCCGCACTGCGTTCACGGCGCCCGAGCTGTTGGCGCAACTGCAACGGATCGAGCGGGGCGCAGGCCGTACCCGGCCCTATCGCAACGCCCCACGCACGCTCGACCTGGACCTGCTGCTGTTCGGGTCGGCGTCGATTTCCAGCGCGCAGCTCACGGTTCCCCACATGCGCATGCAACAGCGCGCGTTCGTGCTGCTGCCGCTGGCTGAGATCGCGCCGCAAGCCGTCCTGCCGGAAGCGCTGGCGGCCGTTGCCTCCCAGGTCATTGGCCGCATGACACCGGACGCCGAGGATTGAGTCCTCGTCACCAGGAGGCAGGTCAAGACATTCCCCCACAGGCTTGATCGACGCCAATTTCCTGATCGGCGTCGGCGTGGCGATGATGTTTGTGTTCGCCAATCCGTTCGGGAAGTGAGGGCTAGAGCCAGCCGACCAGCCCGGACTGCTTCGCGTTCTGCGGGTTCGAGCCGGCCTCGCGCACCCGCTCCAGCGCCTCGGCCTGGTCGACGCCCAGCGCCTTGAGCACACAGGCGGCCGCAGTCCCGGTGCGGCCAAGGCCAGCGGCGCAATGGAGCATCACCGCGTCGCCATCGCGCAGGGCCGCGGCGATGCGGGAGATGTTGCGGCGGAAGGCGGAAGGGTCCTCCGGCAGGCCGAAGTTGGGCATCGGCAGGTCGTGCCAGCGAAACGACAGCTTGCCTTCCGCCAGCCCGACCCGCCGGGCCTCGGTTTCGAACGCCTGCCAGGGGCCGAACCGTCCTGGCATGGACGACAGCCGGAGCGTGCCGCAGACATTGGGCGGCAGGACAACGGGTCGCAGCGTCATGCCGCGATTTTGCAGCCTACTGGCTGCCGCTGGAGCGCTGCCGGCTAACTTCGAGCTCGCTCACCAGCGGCGCGCCGTTGCCCCAAGCGTTGCGGATGTGGGTCAGCACGGCGGCGACGTCGGCATCGCTGAGCAGCAGCACATACGGCGGCATGCCGAAGGGTCGCGGGTTGCCGGCCGTCGCCGGCGCGAAGCCGCCGTTCAGCACGATCTGCACCAGATTCGCCGTCTGTTGCATCAGCACAGCCCGGTTGCCGGCCAGCGCCGGGTAGGCGCCCGCCACGCCCTGGCCCTGGTCGCCGTGACATTGCACGCAGTGCTGCTCGTAGAGCTTGGCGCCGCGCTGCGCCACGCCGCCGTTCACGGTGACGGTCTGTTGCCGGGCCGGAGGCGCCGTCTGCGGCAGGGCCTGCAGGAACGCCGCGGTGGCGCGCAGGTCGTCGGCACTCCAGTATTGGGTGCTGTTCAACACCACTTGCGCCATCGGCCCAAGAACGCTGCCGCCAGGCGAGACGCCGGTTTGCAGCAGCTGCACCACGTGCTCGACCGGCCAGTGGGCCACGCCCGCTTCAGCCGGCGAAGTCAACGCCGGCGCGTACCAGTTCTGCATCGGGATCAGTCCGCCCGACAAATCGAGCATGTTGGCGCTGGCGCCCAGGGCGTTGCGATGGGAATGGCATGCAGAGCAATGGGCCAGCCCGTCCACCAGGTAGGCGCCGCGGTTCCAGTCGGCGCTCTGGCGGGCGTTGGCGACGAAGGTTCCGGTACGGAAGTACAGTGCCCGCCACACCGCCAGCGCGGCCTGGCTGTTGAAGGGCCAGCTGAGCCCGTGGGCCTTGTTGGGCTGCCGCATTGCCGGCTGGCTACGCAGGAAGTCGAACAGCGCGTCGGCGTCGGCGCGGCTCACCTTGGTGTAATTCGGATACGGAAAGGCCGGATAGAGCAGCCGGCCGTCGCGCGAGCGGCCGTTGTGCAGCGCGCGCCAGAACTGGTCGGCCGACCAGCCGCCGAGGCCGGTGGCGGCGTCGCCAGTCAGGTTGCTGGAATACACGACGCCGAACGGCGTCTCGATGCCGCGGCCGCCGGCATAGTGCGCACCGCCACGGGCGGTGTGGCAACCGGCGCAGTTGCCGATGCGCGCCAGGTACGCACCGCGCGCCACCTGCTGCGCGCTCGCCACGGGCGGCGGCGAGTCCTGGATCTTGTCCTCGCCGCGCAGGTTCAGAAACAAGACCAGCGCCACCAGGGCCAGCACGCCGAGCGCAAGGCCGATCAGGAATCGTTTCATGGCGCCTGCCTTCCCGCCGGCAATGTTGCGCTGCCGCAGGCGATCTCGGCCGGCCTGGGGAGTGCCGCCGCCGGCTGGCCGCCCGCCGGCGGCGCCTGCGTCGCCAGCCAGCTCACCACCGCGCCAATGTCATCGAGTGTCAGGCGTCGGGCGATATCGCTCATGCAGTCGGGCGCGTGCGCGCGGCGTTGGCCGGTCCGCCAGGCGCCCAGCTGGCTGGAGAGATAGTCGCGCGACAGGCCGACCAGGCCGGGCGTGTTGGGCTGGACGCCGCTCAGCGCTTCGCCGTGGCACTGGGTGCACGCGGGGATGCGGCGTTGCGGATCCCCCCGCAACGCCAGCGCCTGTCCCTGGTGCAACACTGCCGCACTGGTCGCGCTCGGCCGCGGCTGCGCATACGGTAGGTCGAGCGCTGCGAAGTACTGCGCGATCTCCAGCAGGTAGGCGTCCGACAGCGGGTCCATCAGCCGCGTCATCAGGCCGTAGTGGCGGCGGCCGTCGCGGAAGTTGAGCAGCTGGTTGTAGAGGTAGCCGGCCGGCTTGCCGGCGATGCGCGGGTAGTAGCCGTCAGGGCCTGACCGGCCTTCCTTGCCGTGGCAGGCGCTGCAGGCCAGTGTGCGCTGGGTCATGCTGTCTTCGAACACGGGCGCGGCGGCGAAGGCGCTGGCGCCGGCCGCCAGCAGCAATGCGGAAAATAAGCGTCTCACAATGTTTCGATGATGCCATTGCGGTGACCAGTCGGCAGCGATCCGAATTTCAGCACCACGTCCGACTGCGGGTAGGCCACGCAGGGCAGGATGAAGCCCTGTGCCTTCTCCTCAGGCAGCAGGCCGGGCCACTCGATGCGGTAGTTGACCTGTCCTTCGAGCAGCCGGCAGATGCAGGTGCGGCAGGTGCCGTTGCGGCAGGAACTGGACAGCTCGAGGCCGACCCGCGCCGCGGCGGCCAGCAAGGTCTGGTCCGCTGGAGCCGGAAAAGTCGCCGTGCGGGGCTCGATCCGCGCGCGATAGGTCGGCGGCGAGGCCCCCTGGTCGGTCATGGGCCATCATAATCAGCGCCCACATCACCGAACTTTGTCCCGATCCATGTCCAGTTACCAGGTCCGTCCGGCCCAGGCGAGCGATGCCGATGCCATCGCCGCAGTCCACGCCGCCTCCTCCCGTGCCGCCTATGAGGGCCTCGTGCCTGAGCAGCACGACAGCCTGCCGATGGAGAAACGCCGCGCTTTCTGGCGCGACGCCATCGAATTCAGCGAGCCCCAGGTCCATGTGGCCCTCGACGAAGCGGGCGCGCTGGTCGGCTTCACGGGGTTCGACCGTTCGCGCGATCCCAAGTCCAGGCCGACCACCGGCGAAGTCTGGGCGCTGTACGTCCTGCCGTCGCACTGGAACCAGGGCGCCGGACTGGCGCTGTGGGACGCGACCCGCGAGGGCCTGATCGAAGAGGGCTGCACCGAAGTCACCCTGTGGATTCCGCTGTGCAACGAGCGCGCCATCCGGTTCTGCGAACTGGCCGGCTTCAAGCGCGAGAACAACACGGCCAAGACGGCGGTGATCGCGGGCGTGAAGCTCGAGGAGATCCGGCTCAAGCGCAAGCTGGACTAGGTACACAGCCAATGGCCACCAGCCTCATCGCGCTGCTCGATGACATCGCCACGCTGCTGGACGACGTCAGCGTGCTGACCAAGGTGGCGGCGAAGAAGACCGCCGGCGTGCTCGGCGACGACCTGGCCCTCAACGCGCAGCAGGTCAGCGGCGTCAGGTCCGAACGCGAGCTGCCGGTGGTCTGGGCCGTCGCCAAGGGCTCGTTCATCAACAAGGCGATCCTGGTGCCGGCGGCGCTGGCCGTCAGCGCGGTTGCGCCGTGGGCGGTGACGCCGGTGCTGATGATCGGCGGCGCGTTCCTCTGCTACGAGGGTTTCGAGAAGGTCGCACACCGGCTGCTGCACAGCCGCGACGAGGATGAAGCGCAGCGCGAGGTGCTCACCGTTGCGCTGGCCGACCCGTCGGTGGACCTGTGCGCGGTCGAGAAGGACAAGATCAAGGGCGCGGTGCGCACCGACTTCATCCTGTCGGCGGAGATCATTGCGATCACGCTGGGCACCGTCGCTGGCAGCGATTTCATGACCCGGCTGGCCGTCATGTCGGGCATCGCCATCGTGATGACTGTCGGCGTGTACGGCATCGTGGCCGGCATCGTCAAGCTCGATGACCTGGGCCTGTACCTCAGCCACAAGTCCGGCGCGGCCCGCCCCGTCGGCGAAGGCATCTTGAAGGCCGCACCGTGGCTGATGAAGGGCCTGTCGGTGGCGGGCACCGCGGCGATGTTCCTGGTCGGCGGTGGCATTCTGGTGCACGGCCTTGCGCCGCTGCGCCATGCGGTTGAGGGGCTGGCCGAAGGCGCTTCGTACGGTCTCGTTGCCATGGGCATCAATGTTGTGGTCGGCATGATCGCTGGCGCCATCGTGCTGGGCGTGGTGACGCTGGTGCAAAAGATCTTGCGCGCCAGGGCCGCGTCAGCGTGACGCCATCGCCCATGCTCGAGTGGGCCGAGCAGGAGCAGCAGCGCAGCGCGCGCTGGCGCTCAGAAAACAGCAGCACGCCGCCGCGGCGGGTGCAGCCGGCCGACGACGCCATGACAGCAGATGCCGCCTTCCGGCTGGCCAGCGAGGGCATCGGGTTGCTTTGGCGCAGCGATTTTCAGAACGCGCGCCAGTTGCTGCAGGCGCTGGCGCGGCGGGCCGACCGGAAGCCGCGCAAGGGCGGCAAGGTGGAAGTCGCCGGCACCAGCCCCGGTGCTGCCTTTCACCAGCATCGCATGCGGCAGGGCCAGCGGGCCCGGATCCTGTCGATGCTGCTGGTCGAGATCGACGGCGACTACGGCATCGGCCTGCGCCGTGCGCCCGACCTGCGGCAGGCCTGCGCCGAAGCCTGGGGCCCTGCCGACGGCCAGCCCTCGGTTGCCTCGTTGCGCGGCCTGCTGGGGCTGGTCGGCGCACACGAGTGGCGCAAGAAGGGCGTCGAGATCCCGGCGCTGGGGCCTGCTCCGGGCAACCGCATCCATGCGCATTACGGCGTCTTCTCGCCGGTGCGCGGCGAATACATCGACCTGGTGGCGCAGGCCCCGCTGTCCGCGAACACGCTGGCCTTCGATATCGGCACCGGAACCGGGGTGCTGGCCGCCGTGCTGGCGCGTCGTGGGGTGCAGCATGTGGTCGCCACCGACCAGGACCCGCGGGCGTTGGCCTGCGCGCGCGACAACGTGGCCCGGCTCGGCCTGGCCGGCCGCGTCGAAGTGGTCCAGGCAGACCTGTTTCCGGCCGGCCAGGCGCCGCTGGTGGTTTGCAATCCGCCCTGGGTGCCCGGCCGTCCAAATTCGCCGATCGAGCAAGCGGTGTATGACGAGGGCAGCCGGATGCTGCGCGGCTTCCTGGCGGGCCTGCCGGCGCACCTGGCGCCCGGCGGCGAAGGCTGGCTGATCCTGTCCGACCTCGCGGAACACCTGGGCCTGCGCAGCCGCGCGGAGTTGCTGGAGTGGATCGCCGCCGCCGGCCTGCATGTGATCGCACGCAGCGAGGCCAGGCCGCGCCACCCCAAGGCGACCGACGCCGATGATCCGCTGCATGCCGCCCGTTCGCGCGAAGTGACCGCCTTGTGGCGGCTGGCGCCGCGCGGCTGAGCGCAAAGGCGCGCGTCCTACGCGCTGGCGCGGGTGCCGCTGGCGCCACCGGGCCCGTCATCCCGCTAGCTTCTCCGTATGGATTTTTCTGCGCAATGGCTCGATGCGATGCAGTGGCCGGCCATGCTGGCCACGGTGCTGGCCGCCTGGCTGGTGGGTTCCGACAGCGAGGGCCGGCGTAGCTCCGGCTTCTGGGTGTTCCTGGCCAGCAACGTGCTGTGGATCGTCTGGGGCCTGCATGACGGCGCGATGGCACTCATCGCGCTGCAGCTGGCGCTCGCGGCGCTGAACATTCGCGGAGTCTTGAAGGCCGACGCCGCACAGAAAGCGCAGTCTCGAAGCGCGTCGTAGGCAGCTTCCTACCCGAGCACGGGCACTTGGAGGATAAGCAGCACTGCTCAGCCTTTCCACAATCGAAGAGCCAAACAAATCGTTCGCACCGGAGGATGTCATGACAAGTTCTGCAAAGATCCAGGCGTTCGCCGCCGGGGTTCCAGAAATGCCGCACCAGGCAAACTGGGCGAGCGACCCCGACGACATGGCCTTCGGCTGCGAGTGCGCTGACCCGGCGTTGCAGATCGCGTCGTGGCGCAACGAGGCTGGTGACACCAACCAAGCCGGCGCCGCAATGTCCTGAAACCCGTTGATCCAGTCCGGTCCTGCCACCCATCAATCCATCATGGTTTTCTCTCGCCGCCCCGCCACGACTGACGCCGTAACCGACGACAGTGACAATTTCTGGGCGGCGTTGCGAATGGGCTTGCTGGTGGGCGGCGCGGCGCTGGCGATCCTGCTGCCGGCGCTGCACTACTGGAAGCGTCCGGTTCCGACGACGTTTCCCAATGCTGCCGCGCGGATCGAGGCGCCTTTGACGGCGACCGCGACGGCACCGCCGCCACCGCCACCGTTGGCGCCGCACGAGTCATCGGTGCGGCTCGCCTCCTTTGGCAACCACCAGCCTACCGATGCGGTGCGCCAGGTCGCCAACTGGAGCGTCTACAGCGGCGATCACAAGGACATGGCGATCGTGATCGTCGACAAGAAAGACGCGCGGGTGTGGGTGTTCGACCCCAAGGGCAAATTTGTCGCCAACACGCCGGCGCTGTTGGGCGCGGCCGTCGGCGATGACAGCGTCCCGGGCATCGGCGAAAAGCCGCTCTCGCAGGTGAAGCCAGAAGAAAAAACCACGCCGGCGGGGCGCTTCATCGCTGAGCCGGGCGTCAATACCAACGGCGAGGATGTTGTCTGGGTCAGCTATGACCTCGCCGTGTCGATGCATCGTGTGCGGCCCACAGTCAAGTCCGAGCGCCGGCTGGAACGGCTGGCCTCGCCGACTTCGGCCGACAACCGCATCTCGTTCGGCTGTATCAACCTGCCGCCGAAATTCTACGAAGGCGTGCTCAGTCCGACCGTGCACAAGCACGGCGCTGTCGTCTATGTGCTGCCGGAAACGCGCACGCCGGCGCAGCTGTTCGGTGCCTACGACGTGCCGCCCCCCACCGGTCTCGCGCAACGCTGAGCGGCGCAGGCGCTGTCTGACAGCGGGCAACGGCAGGAACTGACGCTGCCCGCTGCGCAGACACTTATCGTTGCCACAGCTGGCGTCGTGCCGGCCTACATCCGTCAAATCAACCAAGGAATTCGCGAATGACTGCATCCAACCAAATCAAGGGCCTGCTGGCAGGCGTTGCCGCCGTCGCCATGATCGGCACCGCAATGGCCCAGGGCAATCCGCCCAATCCCGCGGTCAAGAATGCCCCTTCTGGCGCGGGCCAGCAAAGCACGCAGGGCACCCCGATGGGCACCACCGGGACACCGTCTGGCTCGCCC
>JACMQP010000339.1 GCA_014376915.1 Ramlibacter sp. | reverse complement strand
GCGCCGTCTTTGTTTGAAGATGCGTGATTGCCGCCACCGGAGGTTTTATGCAGACAACAGTCGATTGCACCCAGCTCGTGGAGAGCATCGGCGACGCCGTCATCGCCTCCGACCCCAGCGGCGCCATCACCCTGTGGAGCCCGGCGGCAACGCGCATGTTCGGCTACACCGAGGCCGAGGCGCTCGGCAAGTCGCTGGACATCATCATTCCCCAGCGCCAGCAGCAGCGCCATTGGGACGGCTATCACAAGACGATGGAGACCGGCAAGACCAAGTACGGCAACGACGTCCTGCGGGTGCCGGCCATGCACAAGGACGGGCACACGCTGTCGATCGCCTTCACCGTCGCCATGCTGCACACGGCCGACGGCAAGATCTCGGCCATCGTCGCCGTGGTGCGCGACGAGTCGGCACGCTTCGCCGAGGATCGCAACCTGCGCAAGCGTCTGACCGAGCTGGAAATGCAGGTCGCCGCCCATGGCAAGGCTTGAGGCGTGCCGCGCCACGGTGGGACAATGAAGGGTTGACCCGGCCGGGCTCCGGAGCAGCGGGCTCCAGCGGCCCCCGGCACCCCCACAACCACCAGGATTTTCCATGAGCAAAGCGTTAGACGGCGTTCGCATCCTCGACTTCACCCATGTCCAGTCGGGGCCGACCTGCACCCAGTTGCTGGCGTGGTTCGGCGCCGACGTGATCAAGGTCGAGCGCGCGGGCTGCGGCGACGCCACCCGGGAGCAACTGTGCGACATCCCTGGCGTGGACAGCCTGTACTTCACCATGCTCAACCACAACAAGCGCTCGATCACGCTGGACATGAAAAAGGCCAAGGGCAAGGAAGTGCTGGATGCACTGATCAAGACCTGCGACGTGCTGGTGGAGAATTTCGCGCCCGGCGCTCTGGACCGGATGGGCATGACCTGGGACCACATCCATGCCATCAACCCGCGGATGATCGTCGCCTCGGTCAAGGGCTTCGGCCCCGGGCCGTACGAAGACCTGAAGGTCTACGAAAACGTGGCGCAGTGCGCTGGCGGCGCCGCCTCTACGACCGGCTTCGACGACGGCCCGCCGCTGGTCACCGGCGCCCAGATCGGCGACAGCGGGACCGGCCTGCACCTGGCGCTGGGCATCATGGCGGCGCTGTACCAGCGCAACACGACGGGGCGCGGACAGAAGGTGCTGGCGCCGATGCAGGACGCGGTGCTGAACCTGTGCCGCGTCAAGCTGCGCGACCAGCAGCGGCTCGAGCGCACCCACACCATGCACGAATATCCGCAGTACCCGGACGGCAAATTCGGCGACGCGGTGCCGCGCGCCGGCAATGCGTCGGGCGGCGGGCAGCCGGGCTCGGTGCTCAAGTGCAAGGGCTGGGAGACCGACCCCAACGCCTACATTTACTTCATCACCCAGGAAGCGGTGTGGCCGTCGGTGTGCAAGGTGATCGGCGAGGACGACTGGATCGAGGACGAAGCCTACAAAACCGCAGCGGCGCGGCTGCTGCACCTCAAGCCGATCTTCAAGCGGATCGAGCAGTGGACGATGACCAAGACCAAGTTCGAGGCGATGGAGATCCTCAACAAGTACGACATTCCCTGCGGGCCGATCCTGTCGATGAAGGAGCTCGCCCGCGAACCGGCGCTGCGTGCTTCCGGCACCATCGTCGAAGTCGACCATCCGACCCGCGGCAAGTACCTGACCGTGGGCAACCCGATCAAGCTGTCCGACAGCCCGACCGACGTGACGCGCTCGCCCCTGCTGGGCGAACACACCGACGAGGTGCTGAACCAGCTGGGCTACAGCGCGCAGGACATCGAGCAGCTGCGCGCCGAGCGCGTCATCTGAATCCGACCAGAGCAACACATGCAATGAACCATCCCATCATCCCGATCGCGGTGCTCGACGCATCGCGCCAGCGAAAGCGCCAGGCGCCCAAGGGCCGCCAAGTCGACCCGGTCGCGCTGGCGGAGGTGCAGCGCCTGCTGGGCGATGCGTCGCGCCAGAGCGACCTGCTGATCGAACACCTGCACAAGATCCAGGACCAGTACGGCCACTTGTCCGCGGCTCACCTGGCCGCGCTGGCGCAGGAGATGCGGCTGGCGCAGACCGAGGTGTACGAAGTGGCGAGCTTCTACCACCACTTCGACGTGGTGAAGGAAGGGCAAGACGCACCGGCGCCGCTGACAGTCCGCGTCTGCGACGGCCTGTCCTGCGAAATGGCCGGCGCGCAGGATTTGCTGGTCCGCCTGCCCGCCCTGCTCGGACGCGCGGTGCGGGTGATCCCCGCGCCCTGCATCGGTCGCTGCGAACAGGCTCCCGCCGCCGTGGTTGGCCAGAATCCGGTACCCAATGCAACGGTTGAAAAAATCATCGCCGCGGTGCAGGGCGGGGCCGTGCGGCACCAACCCGAAAGTTACATCGACCTTGCGGCCTATCAGGCCGACGGCGGTTACCGCACGCTGCACGATTGCGTGACCGGCAAGCACAGCGTGGAGTCGGTGATCAAGACAATGGACTCGTCCGGCCTTCGCGGCCTGGGCGGAGCCGGTTTTCCAGCCGGCCGCAAATGGGGCATCGTGCGGGCGGAAGCGGGCCCTCGCCTGATGGCGATCAACATCGACGAAGGAGAACCCGGCACCTTCAAGGATCGC
>JACMQP010000042.1 GCA_014376915.1 Ramlibacter sp. | reverse complement strand
GGCAGCCGCTGGCACCTTGTCGTCGTCGCGATGCAGCCAGCGCTTGGCCGCCTTCAAAGGCGACACGTCAGCCTTTCGCGCCTTCAATTGCTCGATCTCCGCGCTACAAGCACGCCGCATTTCGCGCGCATAGCGGGCCATCACTTCATAACGGTTGGCGATCAGCGCTTCCAGCGTCTTTTGGTCTGCGACCGGCTTGATCTCACCCAGCTGGAGCTTTGGCGGAACCTTCTTGACCTTGGCCCAGCCGATCGCGCTCATCATCTGGATGTAGACCCAGCCGATGTCGAATTCATACTTCTTGACCGAGAACTTGGCCGCTGTCGGATAGGTGTGGTGGTTGTTGTGCAACTCTTCGCCGCCGATCAGCAGGCCCCACGGCGAGATGTTGCGGCTGGCATCCGCCGCCTCGAAATTGCGGTAGCCCCAATAGTGGCCAATGCCATTAATGATGCCGGCCGCGGTGATCGGGATCCACAACATCTGGACGGCCCAGACCGCCAGGCCGGCCATGCCGAACAGCGCCACGTTGATGATCAGCATCAGGCCGACGCCCTGCCAGCTGTAGCGGGTGTACAGGTTGCGTTCGATCCAGTCGTCCGGCGTGCCGGTACCGTAGCGCTCCATCGTTTCCATGTTCTTCGACTCACGGCGGTACAGCTCGGCCCCGCGCCAGAACACCTCGTCGATGCCCTTGACCTGCGGGCTGTGCGGATCGTCCACCGTCTCGCATTTGGCGTGGTGCTTGCGATGGATCGCAACCCATTCCTTGGTCACCATGCCGGTGGACAGCCACAGCCAGAAGCGGAAGAAGTGGGACGGGATCGGGCCGAGCTCCATGGCCTTGTGGGTCTGGGTGCGGTGCAGGAAAATCGTGACCGCTGCGATCGTGATGTGGGTGGTCACCAGCGTGTACAAAACGACCTGCCACCAGGCAAGGTTCCACAGGCCGTTTCCGAGCCAGTCAATCGCCGCGTTCAGCACGGCCCAATCGGGAAGCAACATATGGGGAGCGTCTCTCTCTCAAAAAAAAGAAGGCCATCGGATGGCCGTTACGGGTCTGATGCATTTTACGGCGCGAGGTTCCAAATCAAGCTGTAGAAAAGCACAGCAGCACTGATTTGGGTCAGTGAACGTGATTTTTAATCGCCCCGCTGCCAGACTGCGGCGAAGAAGCCGTCGGTCGCATGCCGGTGGGGCCACAACCTCAGGTACTCCTGCCCGGTCACCGGCCCGCTGCACAGGCTTGCCGCCGCATCCACCTTGAGATCGGACAGGATCTCGGCCACCGGAAGTGGAGTGAACTCCTTGTTGGCTTCGGTGAAGGCCGCGGCGATGGCTTCGTTTTCCTGCGGCAGGATGCTGCAGGTGGCGTAGAGCAGCCGGCCGCCGGGCTTGAGCAGCCGCGCGGCGCTTTGCAGGATGGCGGCCTGCTTCACCATCATTTCCGCCACCGACTGCGGCGACTGGCGCCACTTGAGGTCGGGGTTGCGCCGCATCGTCCCCAGTCCCGAACAGGGCGCATCCACGATCACCCGGTCGATCTTGCCGGCCAGCCGCTTGACCCGGTCGTCGCGCTCGTGGGCGATCGCGGCCGGGTGGACGTTCGACAGGCCGCTGCGGGCCAGCCGGGGCTTGAGCGCATCGAGCCGATGGGCCGCGGTGTCGAACGCATAGAGGCGGCCGGTGTTGCGCATGGTGGCGCCGATGGCCAGCGTCTTGCCGCCAGCGCCGGCGCAGAAGTCCACCACCATTTCGCCGCGCCTGGCGTCCAGCAGGAGCGCGAGCAGCTGGGAGCCTTCGTCCTGTACCTCGATGGCGCCGCGCGCGAAGGCATCGACCTTGGCCAGTTGGGGCTTGTCCTCCAGCCGCAGGCCCCAAGGCGAATACGGTGTGATGGTCGACTTGATGCCGGCGGTTTTGAGCTCCTTTTGAACCTCCGGCCGCTTGTCGTTCAGCATGTTGACGCGCAGGTCCAGCGGCGCCGGTCGGTTCAGCGCTTCCACCAGCGGCCAGAACTCGGCGCCGAGCTGGTCTTTCAGCGGCTGCACCAGCCATTCCGGCAGGTTGTGGCGATGGCGCTCCATCAGGTCGGCGGTCTTGACCGTATCGATCTGGTCGAGCCAGTTCTTTTCCTGGTCGCTGAGCGCGCTCTTGAGGAAGTCGCGCGGGCCGTAAAAGCCCAGGATCGCGAGGCGCCTCTCCTTGGGCCCGCTGCCAGACGGGGCGAAGTGGTCGAACAGCAGCTTCTTGCGCAGGACGGTGTAGACGGTTTCCGCCAGCGTGGCGCGCTCGCGCGGGCCCAGCGAGCGGTGGTCGCGAAAGTAGCGCGACACGATCGAATCCGCGGGATGGTCGAATTTCAGGGTGAGCGCGACGAGTTCGGCACACGCGTCGAGCAGGGCTTTAGGATGCATCTCCCATTGTCCCATTCACCGCCCGCACCATGACCGACCAGGACCTGCCGCCGCTGATCCGCACTCCGCCCGGCCGCTACCGCCATTACAAGGGCATGCTCTATGAAGTGCTGGACACGGTGCGCCACAGCGAAACCCTGGAGCCGATGACGCTGTACCGCGCCCTGTACGGCGAGCAGGGGCTGTGGGTGCGGCCGGCGACGATGTTCAACGAGGAGGTGGAAATCGAGGGCGTGCGCCAGCCGCGGTTCACCGCGCTGCTACAACGTCCGTAGCAACCCGGCGATGGCACGCGGGTAGATCAGGTGCTCCTGGGTGAGCACCCTGGCCGCCAGCGCCTGCCCGGTGTCGCCGGACAACACCGGCACCACCGCCTGTTCAAGGATCGGGCCATGGTCCAGCTCCACCGTCACCAGGTGCACCGTGGCGCCCGCCACCTTGCAGCCGGCCTCGATCGCGCGCTGGTGCGTATGCAGACCGGGGAACGCCGGCAGTAGCGAGGGATGGATGTTGACCAGCCGGCCGGTGTAGTGCTGGACGAAGCCCGACGTCAGGATCCGCATGAAGCCCGCCAGCACCACCAGCGCCGGCTGGTGCCGGTCGATCGCTGCGGCCAGCGCGGCGTCGAAGGCTTCGCGGGACGCAAACTCCTTGTGGTCGACCACTTCGGCCGCGATCTTTTGATCCCGGGCCAGCGCCAACCCACCGGCGTCGGGCCGGTTGCTGATCACGGCCGCCACCCGCGCCCCCAGCGCCTGGCGCCAGTTGCCGCGTTGGGCCTCGCGCACAATGGCCGCCATGTTGGAGCCACCGCCGGAGACCAGGATCACGATGTTTTTCACGCCTTCCATTATCCCGACATGAACCTGCCTGTCCTTTCCGCAATCGACGCCCGGGTGCTTGGCGTGCTGATGGAAAAAGCCCGCACGGTCCCGGACAGCTATCCGCTGACGTTGAACTCGCTGGTGCTGGGCTGCAACCAGAGATCCGGCCGCGACCCGCTGATGAACGTCACCGACGCCCAGGCGCAGGATGCCCTGGACGCACTCAAGCGTCCTTTCACAGACTCAGGACAGGCCCTGGTGCGCGAAACCAGCGGCAGCCGCGTCACCCGCTGGGAACACAACTTCCAGCGCGCCATCGGCGTGCCGGAGCAGTCCGCCGTGCTGCTGGGCTTGCTGATGCTGCGCGGTCCGCAAACCGCCGGCGAACTGCGCATCAACAGCGAGCGGTGGTACCGCTTCGCCGACATCTCGTCGGTCGAGGCCTTCCTCGACGAGCTGGAGCTGCGTTCCGACGAAAAGGGCGGGCCGCTGGTCGTCAGGCTGCCGCGCGCTGCAGGCATGCGCGAGCAGCGCTGGGCCCACCTGCTGTGCGGCCCGGTCGACGCCGCCGCGCAGCCATCGTCACGGGATCACCGGTCGCCGGCACGATCCGGGCTGGAAGAGCGCGTCGGCGCGCTGGAAGACGAGGTGGCGCAGCTGCGATCGGCCCTGCAGAATCTTTGCGACCAGCTTGGCGTGTCGCCACCCCGACAGCCTAAAAAGCACGACCGTGCCGATAATTGACAAATCTGGAGACCATCATGGATTTGGCATTCACACCTGAAGAGCAGAAGTTCCGCGAAGACATCCGCGGCTGGGTTCGCGAGAACCTGCCCAAGGACATTTCGAACAAGGTCCACAACGCGCTGCGCCTCACGCGCGACGATATGCAGCGCTGGGCCAGGATCCTGGGCAAGAAGGGCTGGCTGGGCTACGGTTGGCCCAAGCAGTTCGGCGGACCGGGCTGGAACGCCATCCAGAAGCATTTGTTCGAGGAAGAGACCGCACTGGCCGGGGCGCCTCGCATCATCCCGTTCGGGCCGGTGATGGTTGCGCCCGTGATCCAGGCGTTCGGCAACGCCGAGCAGCAGCAACGCTTCCTGCCCGGCATCGCCAGCGGCGAGGTCTGGTGGAGCCAGGGGTACAGCGAACCGGGCTCGGGCTCGGACCTGGCCTCGCTCAAGATGCGCGCAGAACGCAAGGGCGACAAGTACCTCGTCAACGGGCAGAAGACCTGGACGACGCTGGCGCAGCACGGCGAATGGATCTTCTGCCTGGTCCGCACCAGCACCGAAGGCAAGCCGCAGACCGGCATCTCGTTCCTGCTGATCGACATGAAATCGCCCGGTGTCAGCGTGCGCCCGATCGTCCTGCTCGATGGCGAGCCCGAGGTGAACGAGGTGTTCTTCGACAACGTGCAAGTGCCGGCCGAGAACCTGATCGGCGAAGAAAACAAGGGCTGGACCTATGCCAAGCACCTGCTCGCGCACGAGCGCACCAACATCGCGGACGTCAACCGCGCCAAGCGCGAACTCGAGCGCCTGAAGCGCATCGCGAGAGAAGAAGGCGTCTACGACGACCAGCGCTTCCGCGACGAGATCGCCAAGCTGGAAGTCGACGTCGTCGCGCTCGAAATGCTGGTGCTGCGGGTGCTGTCCGCCGAGAAGTTGGGCAAGAACTCGATGGACATCGCGGGCCTGCTCAAGATCAAGGGCAGCGAGATCCAGCAGCGCTACAGCGAACTGATGATGCTGGCCGCCGGTCCCTACGCGATCCCGCTCATTTCCGAAGCGATGGACGCCGGCTGGCAGGGCGAATTCGTCGGCGCCGCCTACCTCGCGCCGCTGGCGTCGACCTACTTCAACCTGCGCAAGACCACCATTTACGGCGGCAGCAACGAAGTACAACGCAACATCGTTGCGCAGACCGTTTTGGGCTAGCCCAAACGGTTCGCGCGAGCGCGGTCACCCCTCCCCCGAGCCCCCTCCAGACGGGGGCTCCAGCCAGATGAATGCAGGAGACGAAAAATGGACTTTGATTTTTCCGACGACCAGGAATCGCTGCGCGACGCCGTGCGTAAGTGGGTCGACAAGGGCTATGACTTCGATCGCCGCCGCAAGGCGGTGAAGGCAGGCGGCTTCGACCGCTCCGCCTACGGCGAATTGGCGGAACTCGGACTCACGGGCCTTTACATTTCCGAAGACCAGGGCGGCATGGGCATGGGCCCGATCGAAGGCATGGTGGTGATGGAAGAACTGGGGCGCGGCATGGTGCTGGAGCCGCTGGCGCAGACCCTGATCGCCAGCGGCCTGATCGCCGGCTACGGGCCTGCGGCGCTGCAATCCGCCTGGCTGCCCAGGATCGCGAGCGGCGAGGCGCTGGTGGTTCTGGCGTATGTCGAACGCAAGTCCCGCTACCGGCTCGACACCTGCGAAACGACGGCCAGCCAGGCCAGCGCCCAATGGACGGTCAGCGGCGCGAAGAGCATCGTCGCCGCCGGTGACCAGGCCGACGCCTTCCTGGTGCCGGCAACGGTCAAGGGCAAGATCGCCATGTTCCTGGTGGAACGCTCCGCTGCCGGCGTCGGCACGCGCGGCTACGGCACCCAGGACGGCAGCCGTGCGGCGGAAGTCACCTTCAAGGACAGCCCGGCGACGCTGGTGACGGTCGAAGGACTGGCGGCGCTGGAACACGGAGTCGACACCGGCATTGCCGCAACCTGCGCGGAGGGCGTCGGCGTCATCGACAAGACCATGCAGGTCACGGTCGAATACATGAACACGCGCAAGCAGTTCGGCGTGACGCTGGCCACCTTCCAGGCGCTGCGGCACCGCGTCGCCGACATGAAGATGCAGCAGGAACTGGCGCGCTCGATGAGCTACTACGCTTCGCTCAAGCTCAATGCGCCGGCCGAGGAGCGACGCGCCGCGATGGCCCGCGCCAAGTACCAGCTGGGCGTGGCGATGCGCTTCGTCGGCCAGAATTCGGTGCAATTGCACGGTGGCATCGGCGTCACCGACGATTACATCGGCAGCCACTACTTCAAGAAGCTGACCGAGCTCGAACTGAGTTTCGGCGACACTCTGCACCAGCTCGGCGAAGTGTCGGCGCGGATGCAGGACACGGCGGGCGTGTTCGCGTAAGGCCTGTCATTCAGGGCTCGACCCGGGATCCATACTTTGCGCAACATCCGCTTCTCGCCGCTGAATGGATTCCGGTTCAAGGCCGGAATGAAAATTTCTTCTGGAGACGAAACACGATGATTTTTCGCCGCTCATTCCTCGGCGTCGTCGCCGCTGTCGTTCTTGTTGCCGGCTGCGCCAGCACGCCATCGCTGCAGGAAGTGCCTCCCATCGTATTTGTGCACGGCAATGGCGACACCGCGGCGCTGTGGCAGACCACAATCTGGCGCTTCGAATCGAACGGCTGGCCGCGCGAGCGCCTGCATGCGATCGACGTCCCGTATCCGCTGTCGCGAGACGATGACAGCAAGGCGCAGGCCGGACGGACCTCGGCCGCGGAGAACATGGCTTACCTGAAGGCCGAAGTCGAGAAGGTGCTGCAGGCCACCGGCGCCAGCAAGGTGGTGCTGATCGGCAACTCACGCGGCGGCAATGCGATCCGCAGCTACATCCAGAGCGGCGGCGGAGCGCGCACGGTGAGCCACGCGATCCTCGGCGGCACGCCCAATCACGGCGTGCAGGCGATCCCGGGATTCAACGAGGCCAGCGAATTTGCCGGCACCGGCGCGTACCTGAAAGGCCTGAACGCGCCGAAGAACGCGGCCGGCGACGAAGTCACGGGGCCCGTGAATTGGATGACCATCCGCTCCGACAACAACGACAAATACGCGCAACCCGATGGCCTGTGGATCGGCCGCAAGGGCGTCGCCACCAACGTGACGTACGAAGGTCCGGCGCTCAAGGGCGCCACCAACGTCGTGATTCCGCGCATCGATCACCGGGAGACGGCGTTTTCCCCGGCGGCGTTTGCGGCCGCCTACCAATTCATCAGCGGCCACGCGCCGGCGACGACCACGCCTGCGCCAGAATCCGCCATCGCCCTCAGCGGCAAGGTCGCGGGCCTGGGTGTGTCGTCGACCGACCCCAAGTCGGGCAACTTCAGCAACAACCTGCCGTTGCCCGGAGCCCGGCTGGACATCTATTCCACCGACCCGGTCACCGGCGAGCGGCGCGGACCGGCCGCTTACGCGACGACGGTTGGCGCGGATGGGCTCTGGGGACCGTTTGCCGCCCAGGCCGGCACGCCGTACGAATTCGTAGTCGCCGCGCCCGGCTATGCAACCACCCATATTTACCGCAGCCCGTTTCCGCGATCCAGCAGCATCGTCAACCTGAAGCCTGACCGGATCGCGGACGCGGACCGCGACGCCGCGGCCATCGTGACGATGACGCGGCCGCGCGGCTACCTGGATCCGATGCGCGACAAGATGGTGTTCGACGGCCAGACGCCGCCGCCGGGAGCGGTGCCGGGCGCCGGCGTCGCCAGTTCGAAGCTCAAGCTGGCCTCGGCGCAAGCGCGGCCGGTGGTGGCGGAGTTCAACGGCGAAAGGATCGTGGGACGGGTGTGGCCGGCGGCTGAAGGACACGTCAGCCTGCTGGAGCTGACTTACTGCCCGGATGAAGCCGGGCCGACCCCGGCCTGGGGTCGCCTAGGCGTACAGGCGCGACGACTTCGGCAGATGCGCCATCAAAAACTCCATCTGGTCAGCCAGGATGCGGCGGTTCCTCAGGATGAAGTCTTCCCACAGGCTCGGCACATACGGCGCGTAGAGCAGCGGCATGTGCGCCTGCTCCGGCGTGCGGTTGCTTTTGCGATGGTTGCAGGCCCGGCAGGCCGTGACCACGTTCATCCAGTGGTCCTTGCCGTTCTGCGCGAACGGGATGATGTGCTCGCGCGTCAGTTCTTCCTCGTGGTGGTCCTGACCGCAGTAGGCGCAGACGTCGCGATCGCGGGCGAACAGCTTGCTGTTGGTCAGGCCCGGCTTGAGGTCGAAGGGATTGATATTGGGCACGCCCTTGGTGCCGATGATGCTGCTGACGCTGACGACCGACTGCTCGCCGGTGACGGCGTTGTGGCCGCCCCGGAAGCGGGCTACCTGCGCGCCGACTTCCCACCGCACTTCTTCCGCGGCGTAATGCAGCACCGCTTGCTCCAGCGAAATCCACGACTGGGGCAGACCTTGGGCGGACAGCTTCAGGACCTTCAAATCACGCCTCCTTCAAACAATGGGCTACCACTGAACGGAACAGCAAACGTACCGCACAATATACCCTGTTTGGTGCCGATCCGCCCCCGCGGGCGCTTTAGGGGCGGGCGCCGCCTGCTATCAAAACGATACCAACGCGCATGCAGATCTTCAGAGGCTTCCACCACCGCGGCATTGCGCCCGCCTGCGCCCTCACGATCGGCAACTTCGACGGCGTGCACCGCGGCCATCAGGCAATGCTGGCGCTTCTGATCAACGAGGCCAGGCACCGCGGCGTGCCCAGTTGCGTGATGACGTTCGAGCCGCATCCGCGCGACTACTTCGCCGCCCTGCAGCGCAGACCTGAGCTGGCGCCGGCCCGGGTGGCCACGCTGCGCGACAAACTCGCCGAACTGGCCCGCTGCGGCGTCGACCAGTGCGTCGTCATCCCGTTCGACGCCCGGTTGTCGTCGCTGGTTCCCGAAGCCTTCATCGACACCGTGCTGGTCCGCGGCCTGGGCGTCCGGTACGTTCTGGTCGGCAACGATTTCCGCTTCGGCCAGAAGCGCACCGGCGACTACGCGACGCTGGACGCCGCGGGCAGCCGCAAGGGCTTCGACGTCGCCCGCATGAACAGCTACGAGGTCCACGGCGCGCGCGTGTCCAGTTCCGCTGTTCGCGAGGCTTTGGGCAAGGGAGATCTGGACACCGTCGCCGCCCTGCTCGGTCGCCCCTACAGCATCAGCGGCCACGTGGTCCATGGCCGCAAGCTGGGCCGGGAGCTGGGATTCAAGACTCTGAACCTGCGCTTCTCGCATTGGAAGCCGGCCGCCGGCGGCATCTTCGCGGTCGAGGTGCATGGCCTCGACGACGCCCCACTGCCTGGCGTCGCCAACCTGGGCATCCGTCCCTCGGTGGATGCCGACGACGTCAACGGCGGGCGGGTGCTGCTGGAGACCCATTGCCTGAAATGGCCCGCCAGCCTCGGTCCGGAGGGTGCTTACGGTAAAATCATCCGTGTGGAACTGCTGCACAAACTGCACGACGAGCTCAAATACGACGGCCTCGACGCCCTGAAAACAGGGATCGCAAAGGACTGCGACGAGGCTCGCGCCTACTTTGCTTCCACCCGTCGGCAAACGACGCGCGATCGAATTTAGCTGGCTGTCATTGCGGACTCCTCCGCAATCCATTTCCCCGCCTCCCAACATTCTGGATCCCGGGTCAACCCCGGGATGACATCCGAAAGCTCTTCATGTCCGACACCAAGACCGATTACCGAGCCACGCTCAACCTGCCCGACACGCCCTTCCCGATGCGCGGCGACCTGCCCAGGCGCGAGCCGCAATGGGTCAATGAGTGGGAAGACCAGGGCCTGTACCAGAAGCTGCGCGCGGCCCGCTGCGGCAACGAGAAGTTTGTCCTGCACGACGGCCCGCCCTACGCCAACGGCCAGATCCACATGGGCCACGCCGTCAACAAGATCCTCAAGGACATGATCGTCAAGGCCCGCCAGCTCAAGGGCCTCGATGCCGCATACATTCCCGGCTGGGACTGCCACGGTCTGCCGATCGAGAACGCCATCGAGAAGAAGTTCGGCCGCAACCTGCCGCGCGACGAGATGCAGGCGAAAAGCCGCGCCTTCGCGACCGAGCAGATTGGCATCCAGATGGCGGACTTCAAGCGGCTGGGCGTGCTGGGCGACTGGGACCACCCGTACCGCACCATGGACTTCGTCAACGAGGCGGCGGAGATCCGCGCCTTCAAGCGCGTCGTCGAGCGCGGCTTCGTTTACCGCGGACTGAAGCCGGTTTACTGGTGTTTCGACTGCGGCTCCTCGCTGGCCGAGTTCGAGATCGAATACGCCGACAAGAAGTCGCAGACGCTCGACGTGGGCTTCGAGGCCGATGACAAGGCGGCGGTG
>JACMQP010000338.1 GCA_014376915.1 Ramlibacter sp. | reverse complement strand
CGCAACAGGCAAAATGAACACGACCTCAAGGAGACCCCATGTTCCCCACCGCAATCGCCGGCAGCCTGCCCAAGCCCGGCTGGCTGGCCGAAACACAAAAGCTCTGGCCGCAATGGCAGGCCGAAGGCGATGCGCTGCGCCAGGCCAAGGCCGATGCGACGCTGCTCTGGATCAAGGCGCAGGAAGATGCAGGCCTGGACATCGTCGGCGACGGCGAGCAGTCGCGTCAGCACTTTGTCCACGGCTTCCTCGAGCAGGTCGAGGGCATCGACTTCGAGCACAAGGTGAAGATGGGCATCCGCGACAACCGCTACGACGCGATGGTGCCGCAGGTGGTGGCGCCGCTGACGCTCAAGGGCCGGGTCCACGCTTTCGAGGCGCAACTCGCGCGCGCCCACACGAAGAAGAAGCTGAAGTTCACGCTGCCCGGGCCGATGACCATCGTCGACACGGTGGCCGACAAGTTCTATGGCGACAAGGTCAAGATGGCGTTTGCATTCGCCGAATTGTTGAACCAGGAAGCGCTGGCGCTGCAGGCCGACGGCGTGGACATCATTCAGTTCGACGAGCCCGCGTTCAACGTTTACATGAAGGACGCGGCCGACTGGGGAGTGAAGGCGCTGGAGCGCGCGGCGCAAGGTCTGACCTGCACCACCGCCGTCCACATCTGCTACGGCTATGGCATCCAGGCCAACAACGACTGGAAGGAAAAACTGGGCGAGGAGTGGCGCCAGTACGAGCAGATCTTTCCGGCGCTGGCCAGGAGCAGCATCAAACAGGTCAGCCTGGAGTGCTACCACTCGCACGTACCGCCGCAGCTGATGCAGCTGCTGGAAGGCAAGGACGTGATGGTCGGCGTGATCGACGTCGCCAGCGACGTCGTCGAGACGCCCGAGGAAGTGGCCGACACCATCGGCCGCGCGCTGCAATTCGTGCCCAAGCATCGCCTGATCCCCTGCACCAATTGCGGCCTGGCGCCGATGGACCGCGCGGTGGCGCTGAAGAAACTGGAAGCGCTGGCCCAGGGCGCGGAACTGGCGCGCCGGAGATACTGCTGATGGCGGTGCTGAATCCGCAGGCCGGCGGCCGGATGCGGGACGTGCTGCAGGAACACATCGACCGCGGCCGGATCCCGGGCGCGGTGGCGATGGTGTCGCTGGGCGGCCAGACCGAATTCTTCGCCGCGCTGGGCCGGCAGGATCCGGCGACGGGCACAGCGATGCGGCCCGATGCGATCTTCCGCATCTATTCAATGACCAAGCCGATCGTCTCGCTGGCCACGCTGATGATGGTCGAGCAAGGCCTGCTGCAGCTGGTCGATCCGGTCGCGAAGTACCTGCCGGTGTTCGCCGGCCAGCAGGTGGCGGTGGGCGAAGGCAGCGAGCGGCGGCTGGAGCCGGTGCAGCGCCAGGCCACGGTGCAGGACCTGCTGCGCCACACGGCCGGCTTCACCTACGAGTTCCTTGGCGACAGCTTCGTCCAGCAGCAATACAAGCAAATGCAGATCGCTTCGCGCAGCCGCAGCAACGCTGAGTTCTGCGCCGTGCTGGCGGCGCTGCCTCTGGCGCACCAGCCGGGCAGCTGCTGGCAATACAGCCGGGCCACCGATGTGCTGGGTGCATTGCTGGAGGTGGTCAGCGCAAAACCATTGGCCGCACTGCTGCGTGAACTGATCTTCGACCCGCTGGGCATGAAGGACACGGCGTTCTCGCTGTCTGCGGCGCAGCAGGAGCGGATCGCCGAACCGTTCGCGACCGACCCGGACGGCGGCGAGCCCGTCGTGATGATGGACGCGCGGGTGGTGCCGCGCTTCGAGTCCGGCGGCGGCGGCTTGCTGTCGACGGCGACCGATTACGCGCGCTTCCTGCAGCTGATGTGCAGCCGCGGCAGCTTGGACGGCGTGCGGCTGGCCTCGCGCAAGACCATCGAGTGGATGACTGCGGACCATCTCGGCGCGATCCCGGCCAACGGCGACATGCTGCTGCCTGGGCACGGCTTCGGGCTGGGCTTCGCGGTGCGCACCCATGCCGGACTCGCACTGCAGGCGGGCTCGGTCGGCCAATATTTCTGGACCGGCATCGGCGGCACGTCGTTCTTCGTCGATCCGGCCGAGGACCTGTTCGCGATGCTGCTGACGCAGGCGCCGAATCAGCGCCTGTTCTTTCGCAACCTGTGGCGGCAACTGGTGTACGGCGCGCTTGACTGACGGGCGTGCTGGTGTAGGCTGTGACGATGAGTATCAAGGACCATCCCTCCGGCTGGCATGAGCATCCCGACGCCGATCCCCACGGACACGGAAGCGGCGGGGCCATTGCCTGGAAATTCGACGGCGTGCGGGTGGTTGCCGGCAACCAGCTCGACGGCAATACCGCGCAGACACCCGGCATGGACCGCAAGGCCGCGATCAATTTCGCGCGGGTTGGCGCCCAGAAGCTGTGGGCCGGCACGGTAACCATCCACGCCAACGCCCGGACCGGCGCGCACCACCACGGCCATCTAGAGAGCGTGATCTATGTGGTCAAGGGTCGCGCGCGCATGCGGTGGGGTGAGCAGCTGCAGTTCGTCGCGGAGGCAGGGCCGGGCGACTTCATCTACGTGCCGCCATACGTGCCGCACCAGGAAATCAACGCCAGCCCGACCGAGGCGCTCGAATGCGTGCTGTGCCGCAGCGACGGCGAGGCGGTGGCCATCAACCTCGACATCGAGCCGGTGGAAAAGCCCGAGCAGGTGCTTTGGGTCGACCCGACCCACCCGACTGGCGGCGTCTAGTCGTTGCGCTCCAAAGCATCTGATGGCGCTCACTTCGCTCACTGGCCGCACTGGCGCGTTTCTGTCGGTGCATTCCTACATCACCGCGGGTTTTTTCCCCCGGCCAAACTCACGCGAACCTACACGGCGGCGCCAGGCTCAGCAGCTACAACCTGGATCATGCAAGGAACTGCCACGAACCCCATGACCATCCCACGCCGCGCTGTGAAGGCCTGGCTGCTTGCCTTTCTGGCGTTGGTTTGTGTCGGCGTGGCCGGCCCGGTAACAGCCGGCTACGTCAATGCGACGGCCGGTGGGCCGTTACGTCCGGGCGTGTACGGCCGCATCGAGATCGGCAAGTCGGCGCCGCCGCCGGTGATGTACACCCGGCCGGTCGTCGCCTCGCGCACCGTGCCGGCGCCCAGCGTCAAACCGGTGTACCTGTATGTCCCGCCGGGCCAGGTGCGCAAGTGGGAACGGCATTGCGGCAAGTACCAGGCGTGCGACCTGCCGGTGTATTTCGTGCGGATGGACAACAGCCCCAGCAAGCTCGGCAAGTGGAAAGGCCGCACCCAGTTTGTCGAGCGGCGCAGTCCCGACGTGGCGCTGCGGACCATGGGCGGGCCACCAGGGTTCCGGGATTGACGAGTCGGCGTGGCGCGGTGGCCCCTTCCTTCGCCGGGATGGTTTTGCCCCCGTCCGACGCTATGCGTCGGCCACGTGCAAAACCAGTTTCCCGAAGTTCTCGCCGGTGAACAGCTTGGCCAGCGCCTGCGGAAACGCTGCGATGCCACCGGCCATCACGTCTTCGCGGCTGTTCATCCGGCCGTCCTTCAGGTAGCTGGCCAGCTCGGCGACGGCGAGCTGGAAGCGCTCGGTGTAATCGAAGACGACGATGCCTTCCATGCGCGCCCGGTTGACCAGCAGCGACAGGTAGTTCTTCGGTCCCTGCACCGGCGCGGTGTTGTTGTACTGGCTGATCGCGCCGCAGATGATGATGCGGGCGCCGCGCCCGATGCGCGTCAGGACGTCGTCCAGGATCTCGCCGCCGACGTTGTCAAAGTAGATGTCGACGCCCTTGGGGCAGTGCTCCTTCAGAGCGGCCTTGACGTTGGCGGCCTTGTAGTCGATGCAGGCGTCGAAACCCAGCTCGCGGACTACCCACTCGCACTTGGCCGGCCCGCCGGCGATGCCGACCACGCGACAGCCTTTGAGTTTCGCCAGCTGGCCGACGGTCTGGCCGACCGCGCCAGCGGCGCCGGAGACCACCACCGTTTCGCCGGCCTTAGGCCGGCCGACATCGAGCAGACCGAAGTAGGCCGTCATGCCCGGCATGCCGAGCACGTTGAGCCACTGCGTCGGGGTGCCCAGCCGGGTGTCGATCCGGTGCAGGCCGAAGCGCTGGGCCTGGCCGGACGCGACCAGCGCGTATTCCTGCACGCCCAGCCCGGCGGAGACCAGGTCGCCGACCGCGAACTGCGGATTCCGCGACGCGACCACCTGGCCGATGCCGCCCGCCCGCATCACTTCGCCGAGGCCCACCGGCGCAATGTAGCTCTTGCCCTCATTCATCCAGCCACGCATCGCCGGGTCGAGCGACAGCGCCAGCGTCCTGACGAGCAGGCCGCCTTCGGCCGGTTCCGCCACCGCTTCTGCAGTGAAGCTCCAGTCGGCCGCGACCGGCGCACCGGCCGGGCGCCGGGCCAGCCGGACTTGGTGGTTGATGCGGGCGGCGATGGTGCTCATGGAAAGCTCCTGGAAGTGCCCGGCCATGGTAGCCACCTGAGCGTTGCCGCCGGGTTGCGCAGGCGACAGCCGCACGGGCCCCACGGCCATTTTTCTTGTGCTGTAATCATTTTGGAGGGGACGCGAGCATGGGTGCGGACCTGCGCGTGAATGCACCGCGCGGGCCTGGCCGACCAGAGAACAAAGGAATCCTGCCGATGTCCGTTACACCGCCTTTATCCGCCCTTGCGCCGGGCACTTCCTGGCGCGACGCGCTGCTGCAACGCTACGATGAGGTCCGCGCGCACAGTCTCGCGCTGGGCGCTCCACTGTCGGCGGAAGACCAGGGCGTGCAGTCCATGCCCGAAGCCAGCCCCACCAAATGGCACCTGGCCCACACCAGCTGGTTCTTCGAGGCCGTGGTGCTGCTGGAGCACGACAGCGGCTACCGGCCGTTCGACCAGCGCTTCCTGCGCCTGTTCAATTCCTATTACGAATCGCTGGGCCCGCGCCATCCGCGGCCGCAGCGCGGCCTGTTGAGCCGCCCCGCGTTGGCCGAGGTCCACGCTTACCGCGAACATGTGGACGCGGCAATGCGGCGCTTCGTTGCCGATGCCGATGACGCGGCCTGGCAGGCCGCCGCTGCACTGGTGGAACTCGGCCTGAACCACGAGCAGCAGCACCAGGAGCTGATCCTTTCCGACATCCTGCATGCCTTGTCGTGCAACCCGCTGCTGCCGGCCTATGCACCGCACGAGCCCCCTGCGTTGCGGCTGGCGACACCGCCCGCATCCATGCACTGGCTGCCGCGTGATGGCGGCGTGGTCCAGGTCGGCCACGGCGGCGATGGTTTCGCCTTCGACAACGAAACGCCGCGGCATGCGGTGCTGCTGCAGCCGCATCGCATTGCCGACCGGCTCGTGACCTGCGGCGACTATGCGCAGTTCATCGCGGACGGCGGCTACGGAAATCCGGCGCT
>JACMQP010000337.1 GCA_014376915.1 Ramlibacter sp. | reverse complement strand
GCGGTGGTTCGAGCGCATTCTTTCGCAGAACACGGCCGGAGAGCGCTTCCTGGTCGGCAACCGCCTGAGCTATGCGGATCTGTCGCTCTTCCACCTCGTCGAGGGCCTGCGATATGCGTTTCCTCAGGCGGCCGGGCGAATCCTGCCTGGCGCACCCTTGGTCGTAGCGCTGCACCGCCGTGTCGCGGCGCAGCCGCGGGTGGCGGCCTACCTGCGAAGCGAGCGGCGCCTCCCGTTTAGCGAACAAGGGATCTTTCGGCATTATCCGGAGCTGGACGTCGCTTCGAAGGACGGGGTCGACCGATGAGAGGGTGGGTAGGCAAGCGGTTTATGTCTGCGTCGGATTAGCGGTGCCTTGATTGGCGTCGCAGCCGGCTGGCGCTTCAAAACATCCCTGGCACCTGCTTCAAACTCGCGAGCACCAGACGCGTTGCTGTATCGTGGCAAACCATGTCGTCCGCACTTGCAGGTTTCGCATGGCTGCTTTCACTGCAGACGGTCGGAGAGTTGCTTTCGCGCGGATTGTCCCTGCCACTGCCCGGACCGGTGATCGGGATGGTCCTGCTCCTGTTTGCGTTGGGAAGTGCTCGAGTACGCGAGCCCGTGTCGCGCTGCGCTGACTTCTTGTTGTCGCACTTGTCTTTGCTGTTTGTCCCGGTGGCCGTGGGCGTCATGGCGTACTTGCCGCTTCTCAGGCAATACGGTGTGCGGCTGTTTGTGGTGCTCGTCGTCTCGACTTGGATCGGTCTGGCAGTGACGGTACTCGTCCTGCGGATTGCTGGGCCCACGCAAGATGCCGAACTTCGTTGAACTCTGGGTTTACCTCTCGTCGACGCCGTTGTTCGGTCTGACGGCGACCTTGATCGTTTATCTGCTGACCCTTCAGGTCTACACAGCGCTCGGACAGGCACCTTGGGCCAATCCGGTGCTGTGGTCGGTGGTCGCGTTATCTTCGGGGCTGCTGCTGGCGGACGTGGCCTATCCCGTCTACTTCTCCGGCGCCCAGTTCATTCACTTCCTGCTCGGGCCGGCAGTCGTCGCACTGGCATGGCCTCTTTGGCAGCGGCGCCACGTTGTCCGGCGCAACTGGTTGCGGTTGCTCGCGGCCTCGCTGCTGGGGGCCGTGGCTGCCAGTACGTCCGCCCTGGCGATCGGGTGGGCGCTCGGGTTGCCTGGCGAAGTGCTTCTGTCGCTGATCCCGAAGTCGGTAACGGCCCCTGTGGCAATGGGCATCGCAGAGAAGATTGGGGGGGTTCCAGCCCTCGCCGCTGCCTTTGCGGTACTGACCGGGCTGGTTGGCGCGCTCAGCGCCAAATACCTCTACGCTTTGCTTCGCGTTCCACAGACTGTTGAAGGCTGGGTCGCGCGGGGTTTCGCGCTGGGTACAGCATCACACGGAATCGGAGCGGCGCGAGCCATGCAAGTCAACGCGGAAGCAGGCGCCTATGCGGGCCTGGCCTTGGGACTTCAAGTGTTGCTTCAGTCGTTGGGCATACCCTTGTTGTTTCGTCTCCTGGGATGACGTGCGTCAAGTGAGTGACATTGGTTGCTCATCTCACGAGGGCTGCTTCCGGCCGGAAGCGGCAGTTCAGCGCACCGTCCAGCCTCCAGCCAGCGGGAACACCTGTCCGACGAAACAGGCCGCAGCGTCGCTACACAAGTAGGCGCAAAAGAGCGCGTCCTCCCGAGCGCTTACCAGTCGCCCCAGGGGGACCTCCCGGGCAAGCCGCTCCTTGAACCTTGGGTCGTCCTGCACGTGCGCGGGGAAGTACGTCGGGTTGTCTACAAAGTTCTGCGCGATGGCATTGACCTGAATGTTGAACGGCGCAAGCTCGATCCCGGCGCTTTGTACGAACGCCAACTGAGCACCCCGCGCAGCGCTGTAGGTTGAAGCTCGTTTCATGCCGCGCAAAGCGGACGCGCTGCCCACAACCAAGACGCGGCCCGCCCGACGCTCTTTCATCTGCGGCAACACCGCACGCACCAGGCGTGGCAGTGGATCGACCAGCGCCGCGAAAACGGATTGCCATTCCAGATCAGTTGTTTCATCCACGGCGGTGGAGGGCGCCGGGATGGCCAGGTGTGCCACCAGGATGTCCAGGCGTCCGGCGCGCTCAACGATCGCGGCCGGCGCCCGCGCATCGTTCAACGGGTCCTCGTCGGCGATGACTTCCGCGCCGCATTCCCGAAGGACCTCGGCGAGGGCGGGGCCCATGAACAAGTTCGCATGGGTGAGGAGGATGCGCTTGCCAGCGAGCGAGTACGGTTGCATGGCGCCATCTTGCCACGCAGCCAATCAGACCTCGGGAAAATTGGATGGCTAGCGCTGACGCGCTGCACGCCGACTTCGCCCGTGTGATGCAGGAGCGGTTCCTGGCCAACGGGTCGTGTTCGCAGCCACCTTCCATCCGCTGGGTGAAACCGCGAGAAGGCTGGTGGTTGAAGCGCCGCTTCCATTAGCCTTTCACAAGGCTGTCCGACTTCTGTGCAGCCGTCGGTGTCGTACGACCACCGTGAGCCTCGAACAAAGTTTGTTTTGGATTCTCCGCCGCGCTAAAGACCCGCCCAGCCGCCTCCCAGCGCCTGGATCAGCGCCACCGCCGCCGTCTGACGGTCCGACTGGAGTTGCACCAGGGCGCGGCGCGCATTGAGCGCTGTGGCCTGGACATTGATCACCTCGGTGTAGCTGACCTGCCCGGCCTGGTAGCGGTTGAGCACCTGTTGCTCCACCAGACTCGCGGCCTGCGCTGCCTGCTCCCGCAGCGCCAGCTGCTGGCCCAGCACGCGCGATGCGACCAGCTGGTCCTCGACCTGCTCGAATGCAGTCAGCACCGTCTGCCGGTAACGCGCCGTCGCTGCCTCGTGCGCGGCACGCGCCTGTTCGACGCGTGCGCCGGTGGCGCCGGCGTTGAAAATCGTCTGCGCCAGTGAGGCGCCGAGCGACCAAACCAGGCTCGACGCGTTGAACAGCTCGCCGATGGTCGCCGCGCCAAGACCCGCCGATCCACTCAGCGACAGGCTGGGGTAGTACGCAGCCTGGGCGATGCCGATCTGCAGGTTGGCCGACGCGACGCGACGCTCGGCGGCCGCGATGTCGGGCCGCCGCTGCAGCAGCGTCGACGGGACTGTCATCGGCACGGGCGGCAGCTGGATCGCCCAGGTGAATTCAGGTGCCAGGCTGAAACTGGCTGGCGCGACGCCCACCAGCACCGCGATCGCGTGCTCCAGCTGGGCCCGCTGACGCTCCAGCGTCAGCGCATCGGTCTGCGCGTTGGCAAGCTGGGTCTGCGCCTGCAGCACGTCGGTGCGCGCAACGATGCCGGCGCTGTAGCGGTTCTGCGTGATCTGCAGGTTGCGCTGGTAACCGGCGATGGTTTCAGCCAGCAGGCTGCGCTGCGCGTCCAGCCCGCGCAAACCGAAGTAGTCGGCCGCCAGCTCGCCTTGCGCCGACAGGCGCGCAGCCGCCAGGTCCGCGGCGCCCGCCTGCTCGCCGGCCCGTGCGGCATCGACCCCGCGGCCGAGACGGCCCCACACGTCGGGCTCCCAGCTGCCGCCGATGCTGAGCTGGTAGCTGCTGCTGCCTGGCGTCTCCCCGCCTCCACCACGCCGGTTCGCACCCAGGTTCAGGTTCGCCTGCGGGAACAGGGAGGCGCGCTGAAGCGCGATCAGCGCCCGCGCCTGCGCGTAGGCAGCCACGGACTGCGCAACGGTCTGGTTGTCGACAGCCACCCGCTCGGCCAGCCCGTTGAGCACGGGGTCGCCGAACAGCAGCCACCAGGGACCACGCTCCAGCGTGTCGGCCGGCGTGGCGGGCACCCAGGCGCCCTGCCCTTCCTTGAAGGCGACCGGCGTATCGACCCCGGGTCGCTGATCGGTTGGCCCGACGGTGGCGCAGCCGGCCAGGGCGAGCGCAAGCGCAAACGCAAGCATCAGGGTTGAAGCGCGGGAACAGGGTGACATGGGCATCAGGCAGGTTGCGGATCTTGGTGGCGGGCGAGCTCGCGCTCGAGCGGGCTGCGCCGACGCAGTTTGTCGAGCATGAGGTAGACCACGGGCGTGGTCAGCAGCGTCAGGACCTGGCTGGCGATCAGGCCGCCGACGATGGCGATGCCCAGCGGCCGGCGCAGCTCGGAGCCTTCACCAAAACCGATCACCAGCGGCAGCGCGCCCAGGATGGCTGCCAGCGTGGTCATCAGGATCGGGCGGAAGCGCAGCAGGCAGGCTTCGCGCACCGCCTCCAGCGGCGCCAGCCCGCGCGAGCGCTCGGCGTCGAGAGCGAAGTCGATGATCAGGATGGCGTTCTTCTTGACGATGCCGATCAGCAGGAACAGCCCGATCAGCGCCATGATGGAAAAGTCCAGCCCGAACAGCATCAGCGCCAGCACCGCTCCGACGCCGGCCGATGGCAGTGTCGACAGCACCGTGATCGGATGGACCAGGCTTTCATACAGCACGCCGAGCACGATGTAGATCACCACGATCGCCGCCAGGATCAGCATCGGCTGTTCCTGCTGCGAATCCTGCGCCGCCCGCGCCGTGCCCTGGAAGCTGCCACGCACATTGATCGGCATGCTGATGGAAGCCTCCGCGGCGCGCACCGCGGCCTGGCCGTCGGGCAGCGTCGCGCCTTCCGCCAGGTTGTACGAGATGGTGGTGGCCAGCTCTGCGTCCTGGTGGTTCACCGAGCTGGCGGTGGGCCGCTCGGCGAAGCGTGCGATCGCCGACAGCGGGACCATGGTGCGGGCCGAGGCGCTCAACGGCGAGCCGGTGGCCTGGTCGCGCAGCCCGGGGTTGATCGGGCCGGTGGAAATCGCAGCGGTCGTCGTCGCAGTGGCGGCGGACGTCGAGGTCACGGCGCCGGTCGGCACCCGCGCCGGCACGTAGATGTCCTTGAGCGCCTCCGGGCTGCGCGTGTAGTTCGGCGCGACGCCCATGATCACCTTGTACTGGTTCTGGTCGGCGTAGATGGTGGCCACCTGGCGCTGGCCGAAGCCGTTGTACAG
>JACMQP010000336.1 GCA_014376915.1 Ramlibacter sp. | reverse complement strand
GACCCGGGCCCTGTCGCAGGGCCAGCAGACCAAGGCCGAAATGGTTTACCAGTACCTGACCGGCCCGCGCTTCAAGCAGCGGATCGAGGCCATCGTCGAAGCATTTTCCACCATGCAGGACGACCTGGACAAGGAGCGCAAGGTCATCACCAGACAGTGGGCCAAGCGGCAGGAGCAGATCGAGCGCGTCATGGGCGCGACCGTGGGCATGTACGGCGACCTGCAGGGCATCGCCGGCAAGTCGCTGCAGGAGATCGACGGACTGGAGCTGCAGTCGCTGGGGCTGCAGCAGCCCGGCGCGTAAGCGCGCCAGTGCGCATCAGGCCGGTTGGGGCTCGGCCTCGGCCTGTTGCTGCGCCAGCGCGTCGATGGCGTGGCGCACGGCGCTGCCCATTTCCACCGCGCGCAGCAGCCGTTCGCGCAGCAGCCGCTCGCAGGTGCGGCGCGTCATCGAATGCGGCTGGCCGCCGTGGCTGACGAACATGAACAGCGTGCCCTTCGTGCTGGCCCAGACCAGCTGCGCGCGCAGCCAGCGCCGTCGTGCGTACAGGTCGACCCAGCAGCCTTCGCGGAAGCCGGCGATGGTCGCCTCGATCGCACCGGGTGAGGGCTGTTCGTCCACGGTTCGGGTTTGCGCGACCGGTGCCGGCGTCCCGGGGCCGGCTGCCGGCGCCAGATCGCCGTGATCGGACGGCAGGGTGTCCTGGAAGCCGGCGGCATCGAGTTCGCGCCGGGCCATCCAGGGCCCTTGCAGCGGCATGGCCGGCGGCGCGATCGCTTCCGGCTCCTCGACCGGGAGCTCGGGCTCCAGCGGCGCGAAGTCGCTGTCGGCGCGGCGTTTCTTCGCGCGCAACCGCAGCACCGGCCGATGCAACTTTTCCAGCGCCTGGAAGAATGGCTCCGATTCCTGCGGCGCCTGGCCCAGCGCGGCCAGCCCGGAGCGCAGTCGCTCCAGCAAGCCGGGCAGCAGTTCGATCATCCGCGCCGGATCGCGCAAGGTCACCTCGCGCTTGACGCTCCAGAGCAGGTCGGTGATCACGCTGCCATAGGCGCCCGGATCGATCCGCTTGCCGGCGTCGGTCAGCCGGGCGTGCGCCATCACCAGCGCCCATGGCCCATACAGGAAATCCAGGACGGCCGTCGGCACGTCGTGCAGGTCGCTGCGCTGGCCCAGTTCCCAGGCAATCTGGTCGGCCTCGGCCTGCCGCTGCTCGGCGAACTTGACTGCGTTGAGCACTGCGTCGCGCTGGGCCGCTTCCTGGGTGTCTTGCCGGGTCCATGACGCTTCCAGAGTGGCCAGCGCGGCTTCGAATGGGCTGGCGTCCTGCACGGCGCCCGCTGGCAGCGCGTTGAGTTCGTTGAACGTGGCGGCGATCGACGCGGAGAAGCCGCTGAACTCGGTGCTGAATTCGTCGTTGAACTTGAAGCTGCGCTCGGCCACGCGTTCCACCAGCCGCCGGCCGGGGTGCGCTTCGTCGCTGAAGAAACGCGGATCGACCATCGCCAGTCGCAGCAGCGACGGCTCCAGCGCCACGATCGACTCGCGCACCGGTGCCAGCAGCCGCGGGTCCTGCGCCACCTGGTTGACCAGCTTGCGCACGACTTCGAGCCCCAGCACCTGGCCGACGTGGCGGGCCTGCTGCTTCAGGCGGGCACGCACCAGCTCGCGGCGGCGCGAGGCGGCGTACTCGCCCCAGACATCGCTGTCCAGCGTGGTTTCGGTGCTGACGACGCGCAGCGGCCGGTCGACCACCGGAAGTTGCTCGTATTGGTGTTCCGCCGCGGCATCGGGCGCCGCGGCCTGGTCGTCGGGTGCCGCTTCCAGCCGTGCGAGGTCGGTGGAAACCCGTGCGTAGTAGGCAGGCGCGAGCGCGGCTTCGGCCGGTGTGGCGCCGCCATGCAGGAAGTCCTGAATCAGCTGTTCGCCCGCCGCGTGCGATTGCAGGTCAGCCCACGACGAGCCTCCCGGACGCAACTGCCGTTCGGCGTGGGCTGACGACATCGAGCCGGTCGAGTCGCCGGCACCGCCAGCTGCCGCCGGCGCACCGGGCCACGGCTGGGACGGCGATTGGGACGGCGAAGACGACCGCGCCTGGGCTGGCGCCTGCTCACCCAGTGGTTGCGGCCGCGAGGGCGGCCCGTCGCGCAGCGGGATGACGCGGTAGGTCGCGGCATGCACGTTGGCCTGCGTGAGCTGTTGGGTGAGCAGGCGGTATAGCTGGTCCAGCTCGCGGCTCATGGTCGGCGTCATGTGGCGGATCCACAGCGCGGGCCAACCCGGCTGCTGCGTGGCGTCCGCCATGGTGGCCCGCAGCACCCGCGCGAACACTGCCGGCCGCAAGGGATTGGCATCGGCACGCACCGCCGGCAGTCCGAGCAGCGAGCTCATCAGGCCGTCCAGTTCGGCCAGCGGCTGGGCGACAGCGGTCTGCAACTGTTCGGACAGGCGCGAGGCGGCGATCTCCTGGTCGACCTGGTCGTCGCCCACCAGCGTCAGCGCGTCAATGTTGAGATGCCGGGGCGGTTGCGTCGGCGCTGGCTGTGCCGGGGACTCCAGCGCGATCCGCAGTTGCTGCGGATAGCGCTCGACCCAGTTGGCCCGCTGCTTGAGCAATTCGCGCAGGGCGTCCGCCACTTCATGCCGCTCGGCCGCCGTCAGCCCCTGGTTTTCCGCCTCGAGCAAGCCGGTGACGGCGTCGTCCACGCAACAGGCGATCAGGCGGGCGGATGCCTGGACGGCTTGGGCGAGGCACTGTCGGACGATTGCGGCTTGGGCGGGCATGGCTGGGTTGGGGCAGTGTAAGCATGCCCCAACCCAACCGGCCCATGAAGTCACATTCGCTTACTCGCCGTCCGGCGAAGGCGGTCAAAGTTGGCGGTCGGCCTTGACCCTCAGCCGCCACGCGTGCAACAGCGGCTCGGTGGAGCCGCTGGGCTGCTCCTTGCCTTTGAACACCAGGTCCTGCGCCGCCCGGTAGGCGAACGAGGTGTCGAAGTGACCCGCCATCGGCAGGTAAAACGGGTCGCCAGCGTTCTGCTGGTCGACCACCGCCGCCATCCGTTCGAACGTGGCCTTGACCTGGGCCTCGGTCACGACGCCGTGCAGCAGCCAGTTGGCGATGTGCTGGCTGGAGATGCGCAGCGTCGCGCGGTCTTCCATCAGGCCGACGTTGTGGATGTCCGGCACCTTGGAGCAGCCGACGCCCTGGTCGATCCAGCGCACCACGTAGCCCAGGATGCCCTGCACGTTGTTGTCCAGTTCCTGCTGGCGCTCCTCGGCGCTCCATGTCGCTTCCGCCACCACCGGCACCGTCAGCAAACCCGTGAGCAGCACGTCGCGCTCCACGCCGGCGTCGATCTTTTCCATCTCCTGCTGGATCGCGGCGACATCGACCTGGTGGTAGTGCAGCGCATGCAGGACGGCCGCGGTGGGCGAGGGCACCCAGGCGGTGTTGGCGCCCGCTTTCGGGTGCACGATCTTCTGTTCCAGCATCGCCGCCATCAGGTCGGGCATGGCCCACATGCCCTTGCCGATCTGGGCCCGGCCGCGCAGCCCGCAGGCCAGGCCGACCAGCACGTTGCTTTTCTCGTAGGCCTGGATCCAGGCGCTTGACTTCATGTCGCCCTTGCGCAGCATCGGCCCTGCGTACATGGCGGTGTGCATCTCGTCGCCGGTGCGGTCCAGGAAGCCGGTGTTGATGAAGGCCACGCGCGATGCTGCGGCGGCGATGCAGGCCTGGAGGTTGACGCTCGTGCGGCGCTCCTCGTCCATGATGCCGAGCTTGACGGTGTCGGCCGGCAGGCCGAGCAACGCTTCCACCCGGCCGAACAGCTCGCTGGCGAAGGCCGCCTCGTCCGGTCCGTGCATCTTCGGCTTGACGATGTAGATCGAACCGGTGCGCGAGTTGCGGATGCCGGTCGGGTCGCGCTTCAGGTCGTGCATCGCGATCGCGGTGGTGATCACCGCGTCCAGGATGCCCTCGGGGATCTCGCGGACCTGGCCTTGCGCGTCCGTCCACAGGATCGCCGGATTGGTCATCAGGTGGCCGACGTTGCGCAGGAACATGAGCGAGCGGCCATGCAGCCTGAGTTTTTCCCCGTCGGCGCCGGTGTATTCGCGGTCCGGGTTCAGCCCCCGGGTGAAGGTTTTGCCGCCCTTTTCCACCTGCTCGGTCAGCGTGCCCTGCAGGATGCCGAGCCAGTTGCCGTATGCCAGCACCTTGTCTTCCGCATCCACCACCGTGACCGAATCCTCCAGGTCCATGATGGTGGAGAGCGCCGCTTCGACGATCACGTCGCTGATGCCAGCCGCATCCTGATTGCCGATCGGCGTACTGCGGTCGATGCGGATGTCCAGGTGAATGCCGTGGTTGCGCAGCAGCACCGACACGGGCGCCGCGGCGTCGCCCTGGTAGCCGATGAATTTCGCCGGGTCTTTCAGGCCGATGGCGGTTCCGTCCTTCAGTGTCACCGACAGCTTGCCGCCGTCGACCTTGTAGCCCGCGGCGTCGGCATGCGAGCCCCTGGCCAGTGGCGCGGCCTGGTCCAGCACCTTGCGCGCATAGGCGATCACCCTGGCGCCGCGCACCTTGTTGTAGCCCTTGCCCTTGTCCGCGCCATCGGTCTCGGGGATCGCGTCGGTGCCGTACAGAGCGTCGTAGAGCGAGCCCCAGCGCGCGTTAGCGGCGTTGAGCGCATAGCGCGCATTGAGCACCGGCACCACCAACTGCGGGCCGGCCTGCAGCGCCAGTTCGGCGTCGACGTTCTGCGT
>JACMQP010000335.1 GCA_014376915.1 Ramlibacter sp. | reverse complement strand
GGCTCGCGGCCCAGCGCCTCGACGATCGTGGCCGCGAACTTGATCGGCATCGCCGTCTCCAGCACGATCATCGGCACGCCCGGCTGCCGCTGCTCGCGCGCCACCTTCAGGCCGTCGGCCGTATGGGTGTCGATCATCACGCCGAAACGCCCGAAGGTGTCGCGGATGGTGGCGACCCGGTCGGCGTGGGTGCTCTTGCCGCTGAAGAAACCGAAGCGCTCGCGCGCCTGCCGGAAAGCCGGATCCTGGCTCAGGTCGAACTTGCCGGCGTGCGCGAGCTGCTCGCCGAACAGCGTCTTGACGCGGTCGCCGTCGCGGCCCAGCAGGTCGAACACGAAGCGCTCGAAGTTGCTGGCCTTGGAAATGTCCATCGACGGGCTGGAGGTCTCGTGCGTGTCGGCGGCGTCGCGCACCCGATAGACCCCGGTGCGGAAGAACTCGTCGAGAACGTCGTTTTCGTTGGTCGCGAGCACCAGTCGCTCGATCGGCAGTCCCATCATCCGGGCCACGTGGCCGGCGCAAATGTTGCCGAAGTTGCCCGAGGGCACGGCGAAGCTGACGCATTCGGTTCGGCCAGAGCCTGTTGAAGGCCCGGTCGCCTGGAAATATCCGGCGAAGTAATACACCACCTGTGCCACCAGTCGCGCCCAGTTGATCGAGTTGACGGTGCCGATGCGGTACTTGCGCTTGAAGGCCAGGTCGCTGGACACGGCCTTGACGATGTCCTGGCAGTCGTCGAACACGCCTGCCAGCGCCATGTTGTGGATGTTGGCGTCCTGCAGGCTGAACATCTGGGCCTGCTGGAAGGGGCTCATGCGGCCGTCCGGCGAAGTCATGAAAACCCGCACGCCCTGTTTGCCGCGCATCGCGTATTCGGCGGCGCTGCCGGTGTCGCCGGAGGTGGCGCCCAGGATGTTCAGCTCCTCGCCGCGGCGCCCCAGTTCGTACTCGAACAGGTTGCCCAGCAACTGCATCGCCATGTCCTTGAACGCCAGCGTCGGGCCGTTCGACAGAGCTTCGAGGTACACCTGCGGTTCCAGCTGTTTCAGCGGAACGATCTCCTTCGACCCGAACACCTCCTCGGTGTAGGTCTTGCGGCAGATCGCCTGCAGGTCGGCGGCCGGGATGTCGTCGATATAGAGCGAGAGGACCTCGAAGGCGAGCGCGTGGTACGGCAGCTTGCGCCAGCGCTCCAGCGTGGCGGCATCGACCTGCGGATAGCTGTCCGGCAAGTACAGGCCGCCGTCGGGCGCCAGGCCTTCGAGCAGGATGTCGCAGAAATGTTTGCGGTCCGCATGGCCGCGGGTGGAGACGTAGAGCATCGTCATTGCCCGCCCGGCCGCCCCAGGGGCAATGAGCGCCTCCACGGGAGGCAGAGAACAGAGTGAACGTAAAGGCCCATCAAGCCAGTTCTTCCTTGCGGATCCGCACGATCGGAGCCAGCACCGTCGGCAGGCCCTGCATTTGCGCGATCACCTCGTTCATCGTGCCTTCGCGCACGCTGTGGGTCAGGATGATCAGATCGGTCTGCGGCACGCCGCGCTCGCCTTCCACGGGCGCAGCTTCGCCGGCGACCTGGTCGGCTTCACGCTGCAGCATCGCGTCGATGCTGATGTTGGCCGCGGCCAGCAGGCCGGTCACTCTGGCCAGCACGCCGGCCTCGTCTGCCACCCGCAGCCGCAGGTAATAGCTGGTCACCACCTCGCTCATGGGGAGCACCGGCGCGTCGCTCATCGCATCGGGCTGGAACGCGAGGTGCGGCACGCGGTGCGCCGCATCGACCGTGTGCAGGCGCGTCACGTCCACGAGGTCGGCAATCACCGCGCTGGCCGTCGGCTCGCTGCCCGCGCCCTTGCCGTAATACAGCGTGGTGCCGACGGCGTCGCCCTGCACCATCACCGCGTTCATCGCGCCCTCGACGTTGGCGATCAGCCGCTTGCTCGGCACCAGGCTCGGATGGACCCGCAGCTCGACGCCCTTGGCCGTGCGCTTGGTGATCCCCAGCAGTTTGATCCGGTACCCCAGCTGCTCGGCGTACCTGATGTCCTGCGCGCCCAGCCTGGTGATGCCCTCGACATAGGCCTTGTCGAACTGCACGGGGATGCCGAAGGCGATCGCCGACATGATGGTGGCCTTGTGCGCGGCGTCGACGCCCTCGATGTCGAAGGTCGGATCGGCTTCGGCGTAGCCCAGGCGCTGCGCATCTTTCAGCGCGACGTCGAAGTCCAGGCCTTTGTCGCGCATCTCGGACAGGATGAAATTGGTGGTGCCGTTGATGATGCCGGCGATCCATTCGATGCGGTTGGCCGTGAGGCCTTCGCGCAGCGCCTTGATGATGGGAATGCCGCCGGCGACGGCCGCCTCGAAGGCCACCATCACGCCCTTGCGGTGCGCGGCCGCGAAAATTTCGGTGCCGTGGACGGCGAGCAGCGCCTTGTTGGCCGTGACCACGTGCTTGCCAGCCTCGATCGCTTCCATCACCAGCTGGCGGGCGATGCCGTAGCCGCCGATCAGCTCGATGACGATGTCGATGTCGGGATTGGCGATGACGGTGCGGGCATCGCTGACCACCTCGACGCCGGCGCCCACCACTGACCGGGCGCGCGCGCTGTCAAGGTCCGCGACCATCGTGATCTCGATGCCACGCCCGGCCCGGCGCATGATTTCATGCTGGTTGCGCTTGAGGACATCGTAGACGCCGCTGCCGACGGTGCCGATGCCCAGCAGACCGACCTGGATTGGTTTCATAGGGAAGTGCGTTTCCTGTAGCTGGCGAGAAATTTGGCGATGCGGGCGATGGCCTCGCGCAGGTCGTCCTCATGGGGCAGGAAGACGATCCGGAAATGGTCGGGCGTGGCCCAATTAAAGCCGGTGCCCTGCACCAGCATGACGCGCGTCTCCTGCAGCAATTCGAGGAAGAACTGGCGGTCGTCCTGGATCGGGTACATCTTCGGGTCGAGGCGTGGGAACATGTACAGCGCCGCCTGCGGCTTGACGCAGGTGACGCCGGGGATCGCGGCGATCAGCTCATACGCCAGGTCCCGCTGCCGCCGCAGGCGCCCGCCCTCGCCCACCAGCTCCTTGATGCTCTGGTAGCCGCCCAGCGCGGTCTGGATCGCGTACTGGCCCGGCACATTGGCGCAAAGCCGCATGTTCGAGAGCATGTTCAGGCCCTCGATGTAGTCGGTCGCCACCTTCTTGTCGCCCGACACCACCATCCAGCCAGCACGGTAGCCGCACGAGCGGTAGCTTTTGGACAACGAATTGAACGTGAGCGTGAGCACGTCTTCGGACAGGCTGGCAATGGCCGTGTGGCTGACGCCGTCGTACAGCACCTTGTCGTAGACCTCGTCAGCCAGGATCACCAGGCCGTGCTCGCGCGCAATGACGACGATGGCCTTGAGCAGCTCGTCGGAATACAGCGCGCCGGTCGGGTTGTTCGGGTTGATGACGACGATGCCCTTGGTGCGCGGCGTGATCTTGCGGCGGATGTCCTCCAGATCGGGCATCCAGCCATTGGCTTCGTCGCACAGGTAGTGCACCGGCGTGCCGCCCGACAGACTGGTGGCGGCGGTCCACAGCGGATAGTCCGGCGCTGGCAGCAACAGTTCGTCGCCGTCATTGAGCAGCGCGTTGGTGGACATCGCGATCAGTTCGCTGGCGCCGTTGCCAAGGTAGATGTCGTCCAGCGTGACGCCCTTGACGCCCTGCTTTTGCGTCTCGTGCATCACCGCCTTGCGTGCCGCGAAAATGCCCTTGCTGTCGGAGTAGCCCGAAGAGTTGCCCAGGTTGCGGATCATGTCCTGCTGGATTTCCTCGGGCGCATCGAAACCGAACACGGCCAGATTGCCGATGTTCAGGCGGATGATCTTGTGGCCCTCTTCCTCCATCTGGCGCGCCGCATCCATGATGGGCCCGCGGATGTCGTAGAGCACGTTGGCCAGCTTGGCGGATTTCTGGACGGTTTTCAAATCCCCTCCGGGGTGTTTTCGACTCGGGAAACCTATAATTTGACCATACTTCGCTGC
>JACMQP010000334.1 GCA_014376915.1 Ramlibacter sp. | reverse complement strand
GGGCAGCTGGTCGGTCGTCGAGGCTTGCAGCGGCGTACGGTACCTGATCGCTTCGGTGATGGTGGGCGTGCTGTTCGCCTATCTCAACTATCGGTCGCTTCACCGCCGGCTGATCTTCATCGGCGTCGCGATCCTCGTGCCCATCGTCGCCAACTGGGTTCGCGCCTATCTGATCGTGCTGACGGGGCACCTGTCGGGCAACACGCTGGCGGTCGGTGCCGACCACCTGATATACGGCTGGGTGTTCTTCGGCGTGGTCATCACGCTGATGTTCATGGTCGGTGCGCGCTGGAACGAACCGCCGGCCAGCCCCAAGCCGCCCCGCGCCACCCTGGCGCCGGCGTTCGTTGCAACGCCGGATCGACGGCTGTGGGCCGTTGCTGCGGCCGCAACCGTGCTGTTGATCGTTCCGCACGTGGCCCTGTGGGCGCTGGTCAAGTCAGAGAACACAGGCCAACCCCGGCTGGCCGCGTCGGCCGTGCTCGCCGACGGCTGGCAGGCCAGCGAGTCCCGACCCGCGAACTGGGAGCCCGCTTTCCAGGGCGCGGCCGTGGCGTTCAACCAAGGCTATTCAAACCGAGCGAACCGAGGCCAGGAGGTCGGCCTGTACGTGGGCTACTACCGCCACCAGGACCAAACCCACAAGCTGGTAAGTTCCGACAACGCGATGGTCAAGAGCAGCGACACCTCGTGGTCGCAGGTCAGCGTGGGCGCGCGGCGGCTGCAGATCGACGGTGCTGCGCTCACCGTGCGAACGGCCCAGTTGCGCGCCTCAGGCCACGCTGGCGCCACGACCGCGACCACCAACCGGCTCGTCGCCTGGCAGCTCTACTGGGTCAACGGCACGCTGACCGCCAACGATCAATGGGCCAAGGCTTGCGCTGCCGTTTACCGTTTGCTCGGGCGGGGCGACGACGCTGCGGTCATCATCGTGTATGCCATCGACGATGGCGGCGGCAGCACCAGCACGGAAGCGGCGCTGGAATCGTTCCTGCGTGCGAATCTGCATGGGCTGAGCCAGCGTCTTGCCGATGTGCGGGATGGCAGCTAGCTGCCTTGTCCTGATGACCATGAACGCCATCTCAAGGACTGAAGGGTGCGGCACGCGGCACGGCGGCCGCGCGAACCCGGTCACCGGTATCGAGCCTGCCGTGCCGATCGACACGCGCCCGCTCGTGCTGCACCTGGTCTATCGGTTCGACGTGGGTGGGCTCGAGAACGGCATCGTCAACCTGCTCAACCACATGCCGCGCTCGGCCTACCGGCACGTCGTCGTCGCACTGTCCGAGGTGACCGACTTCCGAGGGCGCGTCGAGCGCGACGACGTCGAATTCATTGCCTTGCACAAACCCCCCGGACACGGCCTGTGGATCTACCCGACCCTGTTCCGCCTGTTCCGCCGGCTGCGGCCCGCGATCGTCCACAGCCGCAACCTCGCGGCGCTGGAAGCGGTCATTCCCGCCTGGCTGGCGGGTGTGCCGGTGCGCATCCACGGCGAGCATGGCCGCGATGTCGATGACCTGCACGGCAAGAGCCGTCGGCACCAGTTGATGCGGCGCATCTACCGCCCATTCGTCGACCACTATTGCGCGTTGTCGTGCGAGCTCTCGGACTATCTGGTCGGCCAGATCGGCATCCCGCGCGGTCGGGTGACTCAGGTCTACAACGGTGTCGATTCAGCGCGCTTCCATCCGGCGGGCATCGATCGTCCGGCCATCGTCGGCTGCCCGTTCCGCAGCCCCGAACACTGGTTGGTGGGAACGGTCGGGCGCATGCAGACCGTCAAGCACCAGGTCGGTCTGGC
>JACMQP010000002.1 GCA_014376915.1 Ramlibacter sp. | reverse complement strand
TCGCCTACATCGGCGCCTGCACCGGCGCCAAGCTCGACGACCTGCGGGCCGCGGCGCAGGTGCTGCGCGGCCGGCGGGTCGCGGCCGGCGTGCGGTTGATGGTGGCGCCGGCCAGCCTGAAGGACCAGGAGGCCGCGCGGGCCGAAGGCGCGTTGCAGGTGCTGCTGGATGCGGGTGCCGAATTGCTGCCGACCGCCTGCGGCGCCTGCGCCGGCTACGGCGGGGTCATGCCCGAAGACAGCACGGTCATCTCCAGCACGGCGCGCAATTTCCGCGGCCGGATGGGCTCGCCCAGCGTGCAGGTGTATCTCGCCTCGCCGTACACCGTTGCCGCGTCGGCCCTGCGCGGCGTGATCACAGACCCCCGGCAGGTGATGTCATGAGCAAGCTCGCAACCAGTCCTGCTTCCTGGCTGCGCTGGGCGGTTAATGTGGAAGAGCTGCGCTCCACCATCGCAGCGCGGCAGTCCAGGCCAACGTCGGTCAAGGTGTCGCAGCACGCGCGGCTGGTGTTCATGGACACCATCGGCTGCACGCTGGCGGGGCGCCGTGCTCCCGAACTCGCCTCCCTCGAAGCGCAGCTCGGCGCGCTCGAGCCTGGTGTATTTCCGCTGCCGGGCGGACGCTCGCTCGGCGTACGCGCAGCCAGCCAGCTGCTGGCGATCGGGCCGACCTGGCACGAGGCCTGCGAAGGCCATGCCTATGCCCACGGGCGGCCCGGCGTCGCAATCATCGCGGCGCTGCTGCCGCTGGCGCTGCACCGGGAAGCGACGGTGGGCGAGTTGGTGGACGCGCTGGTCTGTGGCTACGAGGTCGGAGCCCGCGCCGGCGGCTGGCTGCGGGTCGCGCCCGGCCTGCATGTGGATGGCAACTGGCCTGCGCTCGGCGCCGCCGCGGGCGTGGCCCGCCTGCTCGGGCTGCCGGTCGATGTCGCGATGAAGGCGGTGGGCATCGCTGCCTGCCAGCTCCCCTCCAGCCTGTACTTGCCGATCCGCACGGGCCGCAACGTCCGCAACCTGTACCTGGCCCACGCTGCGACGCTGGGCCTTGACGCAGCACTCGCCGCCCAGGCCGGCTTCGACGCGCCGCCCGACGCCCTGGCCTGGTATGCCGAGCATTTGTCGCCCGCCGCCACCCAGGCGCCGCCGCCGGCGACCGCCGACCTGGTCCTGGACGCCTACCTGAAACCTTTCGCTGCGGTGCGGCACGTGCACTACGGTGCCCTCGCGGCGCAACGCATCCGGGAGCGGCTGCTACGCCAGACCGAAGGCGTGCACCGCATCGTGCTGAAGGTGTACGAAGAGGCCGTGGCCTATTGCAGCAATGCGCAGCCGACGACGCTGCTGGCCGCGCAGTTCAGCCTCAGCTTCGGGTTGGCGGCGATGCTGCGTTACGGCACGCTGAGTTCGGCCAGCTACGAGCCGGCGCAGTTCATGGACCCGGAACTGCGCCGGCTGGAGGCGCTGGTCGAGGTGCAGATCGACCGGCAGCTGACGCACAGCGGCCAACGCGGCGCCCAGGTGAGCATCGTCTCGCGCCTCGGGCACT
>JACMQP010000333.1 GCA_014376915.1 Ramlibacter sp. | reverse complement strand
CATGACGCTCAGGCCTGCTTGCGCTGCTTTACCCAGCTCTCGACCGCGTCGCTGCCGCCGATCAGCTCGCCGTTGACGAACAGCTGCGGCACCGTGCGCGCCTTGGCGATCGCACCGAGCGCCCGGGTGCGCAGCGCGTGCGGCAGGTTGACGTCGGCGAATTCGACGCCGGCGCTCTTCAATTGCTGCCTGGCCTTGGCGCAGAACTCGCAGCCTTCCCGCGTCAGCAACGCCACCTGGTCCGGCGCCTTCGCGTCCTTGTCGACGTAGTGCAGCAGCGTGTCGGCATCCGACACCTCGAACGGGTCGCCCGGCTTGTCGGGCTCGATGGACATCTTGTCGATCGTGCCGTCCTTGACCAGCATCGAATAGCGCCATGAGCGCTTGCCCAAGTTCTCTTCGCTCATGTCCACCAGCATGCCCATCTGGCCGGTGAAGGCGCCATTGCCATCGGGCAGCACGAAGACGTTGTTCGCTTCCTGATTCCTGGCCCATTCGTCCATCACGAACGGGTCGTTGACGGCGACGCAGATCACCTGGTCGACGCCGTGCTGCTTGAACGTCGGCGCCAGCTCGTTGAAGCGCGGCAGGTGGGTGCCGGAGCAGGTGGGCGTGAAGGCGCCAGGCAGCGAGAACACCGCCACCGTGCGGCCCTTGAACAGCTTGTCGGTGTCGGTCTCTTTCCAGTGGCCGTTCTCGCGGTAGCGGAACGTGACCTTGGGAACTGGCTGGCCCTCACGGGATTTGAGTTGGGTCATGGCAGGAATCCGTGCGTTGAAAGAACGTCGAATTTTCGCCGATTGGAGGCCGGGTGTATGGTCGAGCCACACAACGAGGGATCCCAGGATGAGGCACGGAGAAGGTCATCGCACCACGCGCATCGGCTGGCTGAGGGCAGCCGTGCTCGGCGCCAACGACGGCATTGTCTCCACTGCCAGCCTGATGCTGGGGGTCGCTGCCGGCGGTGCCAGCGGCAGCGCCCTGGCCATTGCGGGGGTGGCCAGCCTGGTCGCCGGCGCCATGTCGATGGCGGCCGGCGAATACGTTTCGGTCAGTTCGCAATCCGACACCGAAAAGGCCGACCTGGCCGGCGAGCGGCGTGAGCTGGCCGACCAGCCCGTCGCGGAGCACGAAGAACTGACGCGCATCTACGTGGGGCGCGGCCTCGAGCCGGCGCTGGCGGCGCAGGTTGCCGCTCAGCTGATGGCCAAGGATGCGCTCGGCGCCCATGCGCGCGACGAGCTGGGCATCTCCGAGATCACGCGGGCGCGGCCGGTCCAGGCCGCTTTCTCGTCGGCCGGCGCTTTCTCGGCCGGCGCCGCCGTGCCATTGGCGATCGCGCTGCTGACGCCGGCGGCCGCGCTCGCGCCGGCCGTGACCGTGAGCTGCCTCGTGCTGCTGGCCGTGCTCGGCGCGGTGGCGGCCCGCGCGGGCGGTGCGTCGGCGCTGCTCGGCGCGGCGCGGGTGACGTTCTGGGGCGCGCTGGCGATGGGCCTCACCTGGGGCGTCGGCGCGCTGTTCGGCGCCGTGGCCTGAAGCGAGAGTTTGTTCGCCTACTGGATGGCGTAGGTGCCGGCCGCCGTCTTGACGCCGGTGCCGGTATTGCCTTCGTACGTATAGCTGCCACTCCTCTCGGACGTGCCCGTCATCGTGTAGATCTCGTACGCTGTCTGCGTGCCCTGCACGTAACGGACGTCGACAAAACCGGCTCCGCCCAAGATCCGGTAGGTGTACGAATTGGGCGTCACCACCTGGCCGCTCACCGGATTCCTGCCCCGGATCACGCCGCCGCTGCTGAAGGTCCATTCGATCTTGTAGCCCTGGGGGATTCCCGCCGTCCCGGAGTTCGTCACGGTGTAGGTGATGACCTGTCCGACCAGCGTCGAAGGCAGTGTGATGTTGTTGTTGGAGCCGCTGCCGCTTTCGTCCTCCCCGCCTCCGCAGCCGGAGACGACAAATGCGAACAGTGCGACAAGGAAGAAACGGCGAGCTGAGGTCATGTTTTGTGCCTTTGATGGATTCGGGAAGAGTCGGGCTGGCTCGACGAGCCGCCGCCGCAATGGTGCTTCGCCGGGCCGGACATCACCTATCCCCTGTTTATGGGATGGCGCAGCGGCGTCCGCGCCGGCTACGGGAAAGCGATCTCGATGACGGTCCCGGCCGCGCTGCTGCGAATCGACAGTTGCGCGCCAATGGCCGCGGCGCGTTCGTGCATTGAAACCAGGCCCTTTCGGCGTGGCGCGTCGACATTGAAGCCGATTCCGTTGTCGGCGAGCCGAACGACGACGCCGCTTCCCATCGCGCTGGCCTGAATGCGCAGGACGGTCGCCCTGGCATGCTGCAGGACGTTCGACAGCGCTTCGAAGACGATGAACTGGAGATGATGCATGCCGGCCGGGTCCAGTGCGGGCAGGGACTTGACCACGTCGACAGCCCATCGCAGCTCGATGTCCGAAGCGGCGAAGCGCGGATCGAGCCGGTACCGCAGGTTCGCCAGCAATGCGGTGACGTCGCCGGCGGGCAGATTCATCGCATCGATGGAGAGCTTCAGGTGGTCGAGCGATCCCCGAAGCGTCTGCAGCACGTCCGCTCGGCTGGCTTTCGGCGATTCGAGCTGGCGGATCGCCGAGGTGATGTGGGAGCCGACGCCGTCGTGCATGTCGCGGACGATCCTGGCGCGCTCGGCCGCGCGTTCCTGCGCGCGGGCCAGCAGCTCCAGGCGCTGGTAGCTGCGGCTCAACTCGGTTTCCCGGTCCATGAGCTTGCGTTCCAGGTTTTGCATGAGGTCCCTGACCTGCGCAGTCGCGGCCTTGAAACGCGAGAGCAGGACATAGCCCAGAACCAGTCCGAACAACACCGACGAATAGCGAGTCAGCGAGTTGTCGCCGTAAGAATCGGCAATGCGGAACACGAGCGCATCGCGCAAGCCGATCACGACGTTGGCAGCGAGGGCAACGGCCACCAGGTGATGCATCCGGTCTTTCGACTTGTATGCCGAAGCGATGAAGAACATGCCGAATCCCGCGAAGAACAGGCTGGCGACAATGAACCATGCGGTAAGAAGCCACGTCCGGTCGAACTGGAACGACGCGAAGGCGGCCGCGCCGCCCATCGCCACGAGCCAGAGCAGGAAGCTCTTCACGCGGGGGCCGTTGGCGCCCTTGTCCCATCCGGCCAGCGTCATGCAGAACACCGCCATGCTGCCCAGCCACACGGCAAGTGCAGTGGCCTGCAGCGTCCCCCACCAGGTCCAGCCGAGCAGGGGTTGCTCGATGATCGCATCTGACACGCGCAGGGCCCACGCCAGCTCGGCGACACCCGCGAACAGGTAGAGATTGTCCCGGCCGCGTCCTGGCGCCTGGCTGGTGTCGACCTGGGTGAACCACAACAGGATCGCACTCACTCCAACCAGGATGCTGAGCACCGCCACCGCAAACGAGCCGTTCACGCGCCAACGGTGT
>JACMQP010000041.1 GCA_014376915.1 Ramlibacter sp. | reverse complement strand
GTCGACATCGACGTGGTGGCGCGCGGCCACTGGTCGCAGGCACTTCAGGTGCCGAGCCTGGGTCAGGACCTGCTGGACGGGATGAGCTTCGCTTCGAGTCCGTCCTTCGCGGTGTGGCTCGAAGCCGAGCGCCGTCGCATGCGCGCGACGGCGCAGTCGGTGCTGCGCGAGGCCGCACTGGCCCGCCTGGCCACCGGCGCTGCCGCCGAGGCGGCGCAACTGGCAGCCCGTCTCGTGGGCCTGGACCCGTTAGACGAGGGCTTTCAGGTGCTGCTGGTGCGCTGCCTGAGCACGGCGGGCGACGGTGTCGGCGCGGCCCGCCAGGCTGCGGCTTGCCGCGAGCTCTTCATGCGCGAGCTCGGCGTGGCGCCGGGGCCGGCCCTGGCCGACGCGTTGCACACGGAAACGGCATCGCTCACGACCGGTCCGGCGGCAGGCCGTGCCGGGGTGGTGGCGCAGTTGCAGGCCGGCGAAGCCGCCATCGGCGCTGGCGTGCTGGAAGCCGGCTTGCAGTGCCTGCGACGCGCCATGGCCGATGCCGACGGCATCGGCGACCCTGAGTTTCGTGTGCGCGCGCGCCTGGCACTGGGCGGCGCCCTGGTACATGCGGCGCGGGGCCGCGACGAAGAAGGCGCCGCTGCACTGCACCAGGCGCTGGCCCTGGGTGAGCATGAAGCGCCGACGCTCGCCGCGGCGGCGTGCCGCGAGCTGGGCTACGTGGAAATGCTGCGCGGCGGCTACGAGCGCGCACTGGCCTGGATGGACCGTGCCACGGGCTTCGCCGCCGACGACCTGACGGAACTGGCCCGCATCGCCACGGTTCGCGGCACCATCCTGAGCGACACCGCGCACTACGGACCCGCTACGGACGTGCTGCGCCGGGCCACGGCACTGGCCAGCTCGATGGGCGATGTGAAGCAGTCGATCTTTGCCCAGTCCATGCTGGGTCGCGCGCTGCTGCTGTGCGGCGATATCGACGGCGCGGTGGCTGCGCTCGACGTTTCCACCAGCGAGTCACGGCGCGTCTGGACGGCCTTCCTGCCCTGGCCCCAGTCGCTGCGCGCTGAGGCCGAGCTGATTCGCGGCCGGATCGACCCGGCGGCCGAACTCTTCGAGCAGGCCTTTGCGCTGGGCTGCCAACTGGGCGACCCGTGCTGGGAAGGGATCGCCGGGCGCGGGCTGGGTCGTGTGGCCATGGCCCGCCACCAACCCGCGCGGGCGGCCGAGATCCTGCTGGACGCACTGAAGCGCTGCGCGCGCCTGCCCGACGCTTATCTGTGGGGCAAGGCCTATGCGCTGGACGCGCTGTGCGCGGTGGCGGTAAAGAGCCGCATGCCGCAGGCGCGGGGCTGGAGCGACGAATTGATGGCGCTGGCCGCGGGCGCAGGCATGCGCGAACTGGTTGTCCGCGCTTACCTCCACCAGGCCGAGGGTGGCCATGGTCCGGCTGCTGCTGCTGCCCGGGTGCTGGCCAGCGAGATCGAAAACCCGGCGCTGCGGCACGAAGCCCTGGGTTCGTGAGCGCGGGACTTGAACGCAGCGCAACGGGTCGCAGCAGCCTGGGGCGGTCCACGCCATTCGCTGCGCGAACGGCGGCCGTGCGGCGACCAGTCAAGGGCAGTGAGTTGGAGGTTCCCCTGAAGCCGCCGCACGTTTCGGCAGTGCAACGCACCCTCGAAAGCCTCCGACCGTGCGTCAGCGCACGCAGTGCGGGGCGCAATCTCCCAGACCGCAGCTTTCTTGAGCTCATCCCGCTGGAGCTGCACACGTTCGCGCTGGAGCCGCGCCACATGGTGTCGACTCGCCCGAAAAACGCGCATGCGTGTTGCGCAGCCGTGAGGTCGGCCTGAGGACAGCTGTGGCGGTTTGTTGCGCTGCGGTGGTGCACCACGACTCAAGTCTGGGACTTGGGTGACGGCAATAAGGCGACCCCTGAAGACTTCTTAGCGTCAACTCCCTCCGCTTCTGCCAACCCTGCCCAGCACGCGCCGAGTACCCATGGACATCTCTGAAATCCAACGAAGCGGCTTGGCCGACCTGCTGGCCCCCTGCCACGCGGGCTTCCACACGGCAGCCCCTGCCGACCTGCCGCAGGCGCTGGCCGCCACCATCGGTATCGTGGTGCTGACCGACGCCCGCCGCGGCATCACCTGGTGCAACGACGCGTTCACCCGACTCACTGGCTACAGCCTGGACGATGTGCGCGGCAAGTCTCCGGACGCGCTGTTGCAGTACGAAGGAACCGATCCGGGCACCGTCGCCGAGTTGGCCAAACGGGTGCGTGCCGGGCAGCCGTTTCGCGGCGTGCTACGCAACCGGTCCCGCCGTGGCCGTGTGTACTGGCTGGACATCGACATCCAGCCCCTGCGCGACGCGGCTGGCGCGCTGACCGGCTTCGTGGCGTTGGAGTCCAACGTCACCGACAGCGTGCAGCGCCACGAACACCTGCGCGCCATCGCCAACAACGCGGTGGTGGGCTTGGTGGTGAGCGACGCCGACGGCGTGATCACCGGCTGCAACCCGCAGGCAGAGCGCGTGTTCGACGTG